>CAZIDL010000021.1:0-36374 GCA_964537825.1 uncultured Weeksellaceae bacterium | reverse complement strand
CGATGGGACGCTTCGAATACGAGCTGGCTCTTTTCTCCGGAAAGACGGACCGGGAGATAATGCCGTGAGTGAGGGTTCGGAGGTTGGATCAAGGCCATGTCACCTGTTCCTGGATCTCCGCTGCAAAATGGAGCAAAGGGCGGTAAAGGGTCGTAATTGGGCGTATTCCGTCGATAATAGTGTTCCCAGGAAGGAGGTAGCACGAAGCGGGTCTCGCTCCGCGATCTCTCCGCCGATACACAGGTGGCCGTTACCCGATACTGCCCGTCCTTGGTGATGTGGACGCGTTCGTGATAAGGACATGGTCGGGTTTTTCCTGCTGCTTTTGGGATCCAGGTCGTATCAAGTTCAGGACAGTTCTTCGAAGGATAATGACCGCTCTTCGAACATAGGGCTCGCTTTTCCAATTCCTGTTCAGGTACTTTGAAGTTTGAATGAGGACCGAGGGAACGAAAGATCTCGAAAAGGATAGGGGCAGCAGCGCTCACGCCGGTCAATCCGCTTCTCCCTTCTCCGCTCGCATTTCCCGCCCATACACCGACCACGTGATCGGGCGTAACCCCTACGGCCCAAGCATCCCGGTGGCCATAGCTCGTTCCGGTTTTGTAAGGAACCTGCCCACTTGCCTGAAAGCGATGCCAGCCCCTTTCCTCATCGGGCCGCCGCACTTGTTCCATCGCTTGGAAGGTGCACCAGGCGGCTCCTGCTCCGATCGGCGGTCTGAAAGAAAGGGGTGCCGTTCCTTTTCCGTACTCTTTTCCCGCTCGATAGATCGGTTTTCGATGATGCTTCTCGTAGTAATCTCTGTTTCCGCTGTTGAACCGGTAGAGTTGGCGTCCAAGGTCCCCGTAGATCGAGACCAGTTCTTCGAGTTTCACTTCGCCGCCTCCGAGGATCAGGGAAAGACCGTAATGAGAGGCGGGTTCATCCATCGTAGTGAACCCTAATTCACGTGTTCGCGATAGAAATCGGCCGACGCCATATTCCTGAAGGAGATGGACAGCCGGGACGTTCAGGGAACGGGCCAAGGCCCGGTCAGCCTGGACAGCCCCCCGAAAGGAATCATCGTAGTTCTTCGGGGAGAATCCATCGATCCGAAGCGGAACGTCCGGAAGGAGTTGTTCGGGAAGGAGCTCTCCCTCTTCGAGCATGCTTCCGTAGAGAAAGGGCTTGAGGATCGACCCGGAGCTTCGGGGGGCCGTGATCATGTCCACACATTCCCCGCTCTTTGTGCTATCTCGCTTGCTGTTACCCACGTAGGCCCGGACTTTCCCGGTCCGCAGTTCCATGACCATCGCTGCCGCATTGTGAATGTCGTTCTGTTCCAGCTCTTCCACGTTCGACTCCACGATCCGCTCCACTTCTTTTTGGGTATGGAGGTCCAGGCTGCTCCGGAATCGTTCTTCCGGATGTTCCTGTTCGATGCGTGTGAGGAAGTGAGGCGCATATTGCGGGACCGGTGACGGTGGAGGGGGGATCTTTTCCAGACAGGCGAGGCGGCAGGTGGTGCTATCGATCGTCCCTTGTTCCCGCAACCCCTTCAATATCCGGTTTCGTTTCTTTTGGAGCTTATCCCGTCCGCGGCCCGGATGTATGGAAGCCGGGTCGTTGGGAAGGACAGCGAGGGTGCTGGCCTCTCCCCACCCGAGCTCTTCCGGCTTTTTGCCGTAGTAGCGCCAGGCTGCAGCATCGAGCCCGACCACATTGCCACCGAAAGGAGCATGAGAGGCATAGAGTGCAAGGATCTCTTCTTTGCTTTTGCTGAACTCGAGGCGGGTCGCAAGGACGGTCTCGATGATCTTTTCAAAAAAGGTCCGTTCTTCATCCCTGCTCATCCTTATCGTTTGCATGGTGATCGTGCTCGCACCGCTCACGATCCGTCCTGCGTTGATGTTCTGATAAGCGGCACGAACGACGGCCAGGGGGTCTACCCCGGGATGATAGAAGAAGTTACGGTCCTCGTAACGGAGCAAGGCTTTTTGAAAGCGACGAGGAACGCTATCCCGCTCAGGAAAGCGCCATTGCTGGTCCTCTGTGATACGGGCCCCGAGGAGCTCACCCTCGTGGTCCAGGAGCACCGTGGACCGGGAATTCGTAAAGAGCGGACTGGGAAGGACCGAATAATAAAGTGTTCCTATCAGCAGCAGGAAGAGGACGAACAGGCGTTCTTTCGTGAACCAACCCCGTGGATCCATCTTTTGATGAATTTTAGGGAGTTCCTCCGCCCGAAGCGAGTTGTCCGGGTTTCACTACTTCAACCCATTTGCCGGGCGTTCGGGCGTTGATGGACCGTTCGTACATCGCCTCGCAATAAGTGCCGGGAAGGTAAAAACGCCCTAGGTAAGAGGCATGGAGCTGAACTCTGAATCGCTTCTGGTCATGGGCGTTCAGGTCGAAATAGGTGAGGACACGGTCGTCCCGTACATCCTCGTATTCTTTCGCCGAGCTTTGATGATCGCCGGAGGCATCGAGTCTGGCATTACGGATCTCCCAGCCGGAGGGGAAAATGCGGGTAAGGGCCATTTCATCGTAATCCCCTGAAGTCCCCGGGTTCTTGATGAGAACGTCAGCATAGAAGTCCGACCCCTGTTCGAGTTGTGTAACATCGATGGGTTCTCCGTCGAGGTTCGTATAGCGGACGGTCATCCGTATACGGTTCTGGGACCTTTCTTCTGCTCCCTGGACCGGTTTACCATGAAGCACCGAACGGACGAAGAGCTTGCTATCACCGGTGTTCTTCACTGTGACCCGATCGCCGTCCTGGAGCTCTTTTTCGGAGAGTTCGATCCTGGAGATCGGAACTTGCGTGCTCACTTTTCCGGTCTTTCCGCTTTGGAAGGAGTGTTCGAAGGCCATGTGGTCAGAGTTGCCGTGCTCCCCAAGGAATTCCGCGATGGCGATGTAGCACCAAGCGGTGGTCTGCGTGCTCAACCAGTGGTCAGAACGGAGGCTTTTGGCAAGGTCCCGGACCAGAAGGGCTCCTTCTTTTTCGCGTTCCATCAGGCTCAAGGTCTGGAGGATCATGGCCCGGTCCCGCTCCCTGGAACCAAAGGTGCGGCTCATCTCTTGGTATTCCCCGATCTCCTTGCTCGTACTTTCAACGATGCTTTCAGCGACATCCCGTTGGCCAGCGAGGTAGTAGGCTGCTGCCAAACGCCATTCCGCTTGGGGAGAGGTGCGTTCGCTTCTTCGCAATCGGTTCATGGCCGATAAGATCGCTTCGTCAGCCAAGGCCAGTGTATAGAGTCGGTACGCTTGCTGAAGGTCTCTGCGGCGGTGATGGGCGGGAGCGTCCTTGCTGAGAGGGCTCCAGTTCCTGGCTGCTTCGGATTGTGCTTCCAGCCATCGCTGTTCGAGATCGCTGGGAATTTCATATCCCGCTTCTTTGGCTGCGAGTATGAAATGGCCGGCATAGCTGGTCCCCCAATCGTTATGATCCCCACGACCGGGCCAATAAGAGAATGAGCCGTCACGGTTCTGGAAAGAACGAAGCTTCCGTAGGGTTTTATGAACGTGATCGTCGATCCTGCTCTTTTCTTCTGCACTGATATCGCTCAGGCGATCGAGATAGAGCTGCGCAAAGGCTGAGGAGACCATTTGTTCCACACAGCCATGGGGATAGCGGATCAGCTCCTGGATCCGCCGCTCCGAGTCGATCGGGGGAATGGAGGAACACTCGATAACGCCGGAATTGGTCCCTTCCATCCCAGGAAGGTCTATCGTGCTCGCCCAGGTCTCACCCGGTTTGAGGACGGTTCCTTCCGTTCGTGTCACTTCCGGGTTGGGATTTCTTATTTGGATCTCGGTCCGATGACGGGCTTTTTCGTCCCCGCTCCTTGCGATCACTTCCACTTCTCCTTTTCCCGTTCCTTTTTTCACTTTCATGTTAAAGGTGACCAGCTTTTCCCCGGGTTCCTGAAAGCGGATCTCTTTGCTCCGGTCCCCGGACGGGCTCAAAAGCTCGTTGCTCTCGATCCGCAGCTTCACTTTCTTCACCTTTTTCTCCATTGCGAAGACCGATACAGGAACTTTCACTTCCTCCTTTGGCCCCAATACCCGCGGTAGGGTAGAAAGGACCATAAGGGGCTCTTTCACAGGTGTTACTGTATCCGCATTCCCATAGGCACCGTTCCTTCCGGCGACGACCATCGTTCGCACAGACCCAACGTAATTCGGGACTTTCACTTGATGCTCGTTCGATCCGCCCGCTTCGAGATCGAAGGGACCGAGGTAGCGGACCATCGGATCGAAACGGTCCACTTTTCCTTCTTTCTCACCGCGGGCCTGGCCCCCTCCCCCTACGGCGAGAATGTTCCGAAGCCGACCGCTCCGGGCCCCCATCACTTTGTCATAGAGGTCCCAGGTATCGACCCCATGGGCTTCTTTAGCATAAAAGTGGCCCCAGGGATCAGGGGTAGGGAATCGGGTCAGATCGAGCAAGCCTTGGTCCACGATGGCCACCGTATAGGTCATTGCTTTGCCCTCAGCTTCGCTCACCGAGAGTTCGAATTCTTCTTCCGGGGACAGTTCCGCAGGCATCTCGAGTTCGGGGTCGAGCTCGGTTTCCGGGTTATGCACGTTCACAGGAACGACGCCGAAAAGGCGGTTCGGAAGTTCGTTCTTCTTTTGCCCGTGCGGTTGGATGAGGGTGGCATGCGCGTAGATGTTCGGGGTCATTTCCTCCGTGACCTTGAAAGAAAAGCGAGTGCTGTCCTCCCGGGCCTTTAACCATTTCGTTCGCAAGAGTTCCGAACCGTCCTCGAGGCTCAATAAGATCCGACCGACCCCTCCGCTCGGGACTGTCAGGGTTGCGGTCCCTCCAACTTCGTATTCCTTCTGGTCCATGCTCAGGGAAAGCAGGGCAGCATCCTCACCTGAGCCCTTAGGGGGGCGCCCGTAGCGACTTACCGTAAAGGTCTTGCTGGCACAATGCTGCCCTTCACCGTTGCATGCCCTTATCAAGTAGTATCCCCAGCGCACGTCCTCGAAGTCCACATCGAACTCGGCGGCCCCGTGCCCATCGGTTGTGAGTTGCTCGCTGTGCACTGCTTCACGATGATCCCGCTGAATGTAACGCCCCAAGTCCTGACCTCCCGAGTGATCGTACCACCAATCGTTCTCGATGCGGTAAACCTTTACGTTCAACGGGATCCCTCCGATCCGTTCTCCCTTTTCGTCGAGTGAACGAAAGGAGAAAGTATGGGGCCGATCGGTCTTCAGGGAGCCCCATCGGTTCTGGGTTTCCGGCATTTTTAGACCAACGTACGCATCGTAAGGCGAATAGACTTTCTCGCGGAGGTCCATCGAAGCATTCCCGCTTCGTTCGTAGACCCTGGTCGTGAATTTGGCCTGAAGCATTCCTGGAGCAGCGTTCCCGACTTCAAAATCCGCCCGGAATTTCGCTTCACCATCTTCATCGAGACGTCCCTCGAAGACCGTACGCTGTCCACCGTGGAAAGAGCGCGTTCCGTCCATGAAATGGTAGTTCGGATGCTCGTCGAAGTGGCCGTGCTTTGGCCCGAGGGAGGCTTTGACCTCCGTGCGGAGCTTGCCTGCCTTGGCTCCATGAAGCCAGGATGAACGAATGGTCCCTCCGTCCGCATTTGGTTTCAGGATCTCCTCCTCCCAATCCATTTCGATGCTTAGGCGGTTCGGCTTGATCGTCTCGATGCGAAGTCGTTGGGAGAAGGTGGCCCCTCCAACCTTGATACGAGCGTACCAATTGCCGGTGGCCGCTTTTTTAGAAGTGCTGAAAGGGAAATAATAGAAGCCGTTCTTGCCTTCGGTCCGTACAGCTTGGTGGGTGATATTGTTGCGCGGGTCGGTGACCTCTAGTTTGACCGGATGGTCCGAAGGCAAGGGCATTTCGCGATCGTCAAGTATGAAGGAAAGGTGCACCGTATCCCCGGGCCTGTGAACACCGCGTTCGGTATAGATGAACCCTTTGAGGCCTTCTTGGAGCTGTTTTCCTCCGACATCGAACTCGCTCGTGGACAGGTTGCTTCCCTGATCGACCCTTAAGTAAGCTTTTTCACCATCCTTTTCCGCTACGATCAGATAAGGATCCCCATCGATCGAGATAGCTGCTTTGCCTTTTTCGTCCGTCTTCCCTCCCCCGATACTCCTTTGCTGGTAATCCAGGACCTTAATGCGGGCTCCTTGGATCGGTTCGGTGGTCCGCAGGTCGTTCGCAACGCATAGAAGGCGGTCCTTTTCACCCTTCTTTGCTATGAGGCCGATATTGGAAGCGAATATGTTCCGGGCGACGACGGTCCGTCTTCCGTAGTAATAAGCTTCTGCGCAAGGATCATCGTTTCGGTCCCAATCATAGTTGAGGTGGTAATAACCGCCAGAGCGGTAACCCATTTCTGTGGTGAGCAGCCCCTGTTCATCATCGTCGGTATAGAGCTCTTTTTCTTTCTCGCTGTCGTCCCCCTCACAGGGATATTCCGAATAGCGTTTGGGGAAACCCATCTCAACGCGGTAGATCGCTCCTTTGCCTTCCTTTTTGAGGATCTTTCCAAGATCGAGGTTGTAGCTGGTCCAGGTCCCTTTCTCTCTGGCTTTCAGATCTTTTAGTTCGATCTTTTCGGTATGGACCACTTTCCCGACCCTTTTGAGCTCATCTTTTTCATCCAACTGATTCACCTGAAAGAACTGCGGAATGTTCCCTTCGTAGATCTTGATGAGGCGCAGGTCGACGGCTGATATGTTCACCGCTTTAAAAGGAAGGTGAAGGCCTTTGCTGTCAGGCATCACCGTTCCTGAACCCAACAGTTCGATCCGGGGTTTCAGATCCTCGAAGAGGACGGTCCGGGAGAACGGTTCTTCAAGCTTATGCCCGAGGATGTTACGGACAGCTCCGGTCAGTGTGACCGTGCCTTCACCATCGAGATGGTTTTTCGGATAAGCTTTGATCTTCCGCCCGGATACGCTCGTGCGGAGATCGGGACCATCCTGAATACGCAGGATTCCGCTCATGTCCTGCTTTTGGTCGAGTGGGTCGGAAAAGCGGATCACAACGTGCTGGTCCGGTTCTTTTTTCACGTCGACCGCCATTACTTTGAAGTCTCCCAGGGCAGGTACTTGCTGGACCTTTTTTCCTTTTTTGTCCACGCCGAGCGGTTCCCCGTTCCAAAAGATCTCTACGCTGTCGGGCTTTTCTTTCCGACGGACACTGTCCACCGTGAAGTGATGCGTGGTCCCATCGACATCATGGTCCCAACTGATGCTCAGTTTTCTTCCGCTCTGTTCCGCCCGAAGGGCCTTTTCAACTTCCTTGTCGCCTGCCACGTCCGCGGTCTTGAGAATGCCACTGACCATTTCCCGTTTCAAGAGCTCCATGGAATAGAGTTCCAGACCCTCGAGGTGAACGTTAAGGTCTTGCTGGATGGTCCTGAACCCGAACTCCAGGGTCTGAAGCTTTTTCGGAACCTCCTCCAGGACCTTTCCAAGTTCGAAGGATCCATGGTATTCCTGATCGCTCGGAAGGGGATCTTTCGGGACGAAGGCGATCGTACGTTGGTCCTCCCATTCGGCGGTCCCCTCGATAGAAGGTCGGAAGCTGAAGAGCTCTTTTTGAAGGATTTCTTCGCGTGCTCCTTCTTTTTCGATCGGCTCCAGAAGGCGGACCCTTATCGGGGACTTCCGCGATATTCCGTGGCTCGTGTAAGCGCTGATGTATTTCCGGAAAGCGGGGTCGATCTTTTCAGGTGGGGCGGGATCTTCGCTGCATCCGTGGAAAAGGAGGAGTGATACGACCAGTAGAGAAAGGCGCCCAGAGAAAAAGCTTGATTTCAACATGCTCAATAGAATTGGAGGCCCTACAACCTGTCGTGCTTACGGTAGGGTATGGGTTCAGGATGATGGGAAATAAAGGTAATAGGATCGGGGAGGTTGAAGATCAGGATTCAACGCCTTCCGTTCCCATCTTTCGGTCGGCCTTTTTTATCAATCCTTGAAGGACCTTTCCGGGGCCTACTTCCGTGAAGGAGTCCGCTCCATCCGCTATCATCCGTTGTACGCTCTGTGTCCATTTTACTGGAGCGGTGAGTTGGGAGATCAGGTTTTCCCTGATCTCATCCGTATCGCTGTGCGGTTTGGCTGTTGCGTTCTGGTAAACCGGGCAGCTGGGGTTTTCGAACGGAGTGGCTTGGATGGCCGCTTCCAGCTCCTGACGGGCAGGCTCCATGAGGGGGGAGTGAAAGGCACCTCCGACCGGTAAACGGACGGTCTTCTTGGCCCCATTCGCCTCGAGGGCTTCGCACGCTTTATTCACCGCTTTTTCGTCCCCCGAAATGACCACCTGGCCCGGGCTGTTATAATTCGCCGGGACCACCGTTCCTTCGATCTCCTGGCAGATCCGTTCGACCTCTTCGTTCTCCAACCCCATGATGGCCGCCATCGTGGATGACTGAGCCTCGCAGGCCTTCTGCATGCTCATAGCCCGTTTGTAAACGAGTTGAAGCCCGTTCTCGAATGAGAGGGCCCCATTGGCCACCAATGCGGAGAATTCTCCCAGGGAGTGTCCGGCCACCATGTCAGCACTAAAGCCCTTGCTTTGAAAGAGGGCAACAGAATGGAGGAATATCGCGGGTTGGGTGATCTTGGTCTGTTTAAGGTCCTCCTGATCTCCTTCGAACATCGTGTCGGTGATCCGGTAGCCGAGGATCTCGTTCCCTTTTTCGAAGGTCTCGCGGGCCTTTTCATCGTTTTCGTAGAGGCTTTTGCCCATGCCAGGGGCTTGCGAGCCTTGTCCAGGAAAGACGAATGCTTTCATGTTCCTTCTTTCTTAAGCGTTCAAAAGAGGGGTCAGTGACCGTTCCGGATCATTCTCTGTTCCCCATTAATTGCAGGAGGAAAAGGAAAAGGTTGACGAAAGTGAGGTATAGGCTCATGGCTCCCATGATGGCAAGCTTGTTGGCCGATTCACTTCCGTATTCCACCCCGCTACCGATCCGCTTGAGTTGCTGGGTCTCATAAGCAGTTAGTCCTGTGAAGACGATGACGCCCAGAATGCTGATAACGAAATTCAACAGTCCACTTCCGAGGAACCAGTTGAACACCATCGCGATGATCATTCCGAAAAGGACCATCATCAGTAATTTCCCGAGCTTGGTAAGGTCGGTTTTGGTAGTGTATCCGACCACTGCCATGATACCGAAGGTAACGCCTGCTACTCCGAAGGTCTGAACGATCGATGCGGTGGTGAAGGTGATGAAGATCGACCCCAGGCTCATCCCCATGCAAGCGCTAAAGGCTATGAAGAGCAGCATTAGCGTGGTCACGGAAAGCTTCTGCATCCCGAAGTTCATCACCAGCACAAAGGCGAGCGGGGAAAGAGTGACGATCCATCCCAGCATGGTCATCCCCCTTCCACCTTCTGGCGTACTGTAAAAAAGAAGTTCCCTGAGGGAAGCGATCTCTCCGAAAGCGTACGAGAGCCCTCCACTGATCATCAGGGCAGCGGCCATGTAGGTGAACACCGTGGAAATAAAGCGTTCCACATCGCTTGCTCGAACGCCTGCAGCTGCCTCCGTGCTTTGGTCCTTGCCGTTTCCGAAGAGTTCGCTCGCGTCTTTCTGAAGGATGCTGTTCTGTGCCATGTTTTTTCCGTTCTTATTCACCGTAATAGGTGACCTGGTTCTTTTCGGTTTCGTAAAGTTGGACGCGGTGCAACTCGGGTCCCAATTTACGGACCTTTTCTTCGAGTTCGTCCCAGATCGCGATCGCCAGGTTTTCCGTGGAGGTCAGTTTCCCTTCCATCATCGGAACGTTCACGTTCAAATTCTTGTGATCCAGCTCCTCCACGACCTCTTCACGGATGAGTTTCCCAAGTTCCTTGACGTTAACAAGGAAACCGGTCTCGGGGTTCGGAGCTCCCCGAACGGTCACGTAGAGGTCGTAATTGTGACCGTGATAGTTCGGGTTCGCACATTCCCCGAAGATCTCGAAGTTCTTTTCTTCACTCCAATCCGGATTCCAAAGCTTATGAGCCGCATTGAAGTGTTCTTTCCGTGTAAGATAGACCGTCCGCATCGCGGGACAAATATACAGCCCACGAAATATCGAGCGATGATGGTGGCTTCCGATCCTCAGGCCTTCCGGTTCAGGAGCGATGTCCTAAATTCGCTACCATGATCATCGTGACAGGAGCTGCTGGCTTTATTGGGAGTTGCCTCGTTTCCCGTCTCAATGAGGAGGGCTTCTACGATGTGGTAGCGGTCGATGATCATCATTCCCGTCCTGATAAAAGATGGAACCTCGAAGGAAAGCAGCTTGAGGCTAAGATCGAGCGTTCGGAGTTCTTTGAGTGGCTCGACCGGAACGAGGATCAGGTCCAGTTCATCTTTCACCTCGGTGCCCGCACGGATACAGGAGAAACGGACGAGGGGATCTTCGAAGAATTGAACTTCGAATACAGCAAGAAAGTGTGGGAACGTTGTGTTCGTTACGGCCTTCCGTTGGTCTATGCTTCGTCAGCAGCGACCTATGGGAAGGGAGAGCACGGATTCAGGGATGATCACGATATCGTGGAAAAGCTCCAGCCCTTGAATGCCTATGGCCGATCCAAGAATGCTTTCGACCGATGGGCACTCCAGCAGCAGGATCCCCCCTTTTTCTGGGCCGGTCTTAAATTCTTCAACGTGTTCGGTCCTAACGAGTACCATAAAGGAAGGATGGCCTCTGTCGTGTATCATGCTTTTCAGCAGATCAGCGATACCGGAAAAATGAAGTTGTTCCGCTCCCATCATCCGGATTTTCAGGACGGGGAACAGCAGCGCGATTTCATTTTCGTTAAGGATGTGATGGACATCTGCATTTTCCTGATGCATCATCGACAGGACAGTGGGTTGTACAATGTGGGGACAGGAAAAGCCAGGACCTTTCAGGACCTCGCTATGGCCACTTTCAGGGCTATGGACCGCGAGCCCCATATCGAATTCATCCCTACGCCTGAGGATCTTCGCCCCAATTATCAATACTTCACCGAGGCTGAGATGGATAAGCTACGGAGCATCGGGTACGAGAGACCCTTCACTTCCTTGGAGGAGGGGATCGAGGATTATGTCCGGAATTATCTTCGGAAGGATGCCTATTATTGATCCGGGTCTGCTTTCCCTTTATTTGAAAGGCTCTGCTTCCACTCCACGAGTTCGGAGCGCAACTTTCTCAGGCGCTGTAAGGCCTCGTGGTTCCGTTCGGTCTCATCGCCCTTTTCCCGGAGTTGTTTTTGAGCCCCTTTCAGCGTAAGCCCTCTTTCCTTGACCAAGTGATGGATCAATTCCAGCTTTCGGATATCCTGTCGAGTAAAAAAACGTTCCCCTTTGCGGTTCTTGCGCGGGGCGACCATCGGGAACTGAACCTCCCAATAACGGATGAGCGAGCGATTGACCCCAAGTTCTTGGGCCACTTCGCCGATCGTATGATATAGTTTATCCCCTTCTTCGGACAAGTCAGTGATCAGCTTCTGCTAAGGACCGTGAAGATAAGGGATCAAAGAGAGCGGCGAGTCTCCTCTGCGATCTCTACCACCCGGGCATATTCTTTCGGGGTCAGATCGCTGAAGAAGTAGTCGACCGGATCCACTTTTTTTCCTTTCTCTACCACTTCGTAATGCAGGTGGGGCCCTGTCGAAGTCCCCGTATTACCCGTGAAGGCGATCACTTCACCCCGCTTTACTTTTTCACCTTCCCGCACATCGAACTCGCTCAGGTGCGCATAAAGGGTCTTGTACCCGTGTCCATGGTCGATGAGCACATTGTGGCCGTATCCTGCCCGGTCTTTTTCAACCCTTTTGACCACGCCATCCCCGGTGGAGTGTACGGGCGTCCCGATATCGGCCGTGAAATCGATCCCTTCGTGCATCTTTAGGATCCGATAGATCGGGTGGAACCGTCGTCCGAATCCGGATGCGATACGGTCGATGCGATCCTCCCTTATGGGCCGTATGGCCGGAACATGTGTCATGAGCTCCCGCTTTTGGCGGGCGATCTTTGCAAGCTCATTGAAAGAGTTCTTCTGCACTTTCAGCTTCTTTTTCAAACGCTCCAATCGGGAATGCGTGCGGACCAAAAGCTCTGAATTGGGGTGGTCCCGCAAGTGTTCGTAGCGGTCCGTACCACCCACACCGGCTTGACGAACGTTCTCAGGAATGGGTTCGGTCCCGAAAAGCGTGCGGTAGAGGCTGTCATCCCTTTTCTCCACCTCGGCAAGGCTTTGATCCAATTCCTCGAATCGTTCGTTCAGCTTCTCGAATTGTTCCTGGAGTCGTTGATTCTGAGCTTCTAGGTGAGCTTGTGCGAAAGGGCCTTCACCAACATAATAGAAAAAGGCCAAGATCACCCCTCCTGTGATCAGGCATCCGCTGATAAATGTGGGAAGGGCACTTAGCAGCCGCGACCAGAAGCTTTTTTCGCTTGGCTCGTAGCGTAAAGTCCTTTCGTTGAATCTGTAGCGATGCCTTGCCATTGCTGATCGAAGCCTTGACCTTTTGATCGGCGCAAATGTATGAATTCAGATTAATTTTGCTCTTCCATCCAGCTTCTACGAGGCAAGGCCGAAAATGTTCTCGCCAACTGGGGGCAAAAAGATCCTTATGCAAGCGAGCGAAATCCGTTCTACCTTCCTTCAGCATTTCAAGGAGAAAGAGCATCAGATCCTTCCCTCTGCTCCGATCGTCGTAAAGGACGACCCGAGCCTTCTCTTTGTGAACGCGGGGATGAATCAGTTCAAGGATATTTTCCTTGCCCATCGGGAACCCGAACAGAAGCGCGTTACCAATAGTCAAAAATGCCTCCGGGTGTCCGGAAAGCACAACGATCTTGAACAAGTCGGTGTGGACACTTATCACCATACCATGTTCGAGATGCTGGGGAACTGGTCATTCGGGGATTATTTCAAGGCCGAGGCTATTGCATGGGCGTTCGAACTCTTGGTCGATCGGTTCGGATTCGAACGGGAACGTCTTTTCTTTACGGTCTTTCAGGGGGATGAGGCTCAAGGGGTGTCTGCGGATGAAGAAGCTGCTGGTTATGCTGCGAAATGGCTTCCTGAGGAGCGGATCCTTCGCTTTGGGGCGGAAGAGAATTTTTGGGAAATGGGGGAGACCGGTCCATGTGGTCCTTGTGCGGAGATCCATATGGACATCCGGGATGAGGAGGAACGAAAGGAGACCGCTGGAAAAGAACTCGTGAATCACGACCATCCCCATGTTGTGGAGATATGGAACCTGGTATTTATCCAATATGACCGGAAAAAAGACGGGGTGCTCGACCCGCTTCCGGCCAAGCATGTTGATACCGGGATGGGGCTGGAGCGGATGGCGATGATCCTACAGGGGAAGCGCTCCAATTACGATACGGATCTTTTCGAACCGCTCATCCGGGCGATCGAGGGGCGGAGTGGGATCTCATATCAGGGAGGGGATCGGAAAGAGGATGTTGCCATTCGCGTGCTCGCCGACCATATAAGGGCTGTGAGTTTCACCATCGCAGATGGAGAATTGCCTTCGAACACCGGGGCTGGCTATGTGATCCGGAGGATTTTGAGGCGAGCAGTCCGTTACGCTTATAGTTTCCTTGGGATCGGGGATCCCTTTCTTCATACCCTCGTACCGCTCCTGAAGGAAAAGATGGGGGCTTATTTTACGGAACTCAAGGAGCAGGAGGAATTGATAGGGAAGGTCGTTCATGAAGAAGAGAAGAGCTTTCTGCGGACCCTCGAGCATGGACTTACACGGCTTTATGCTCAGTTGAAGGAATTGAAGAAGGGTGGGGAACTACCCGGCGATCGGGCTTTTGAGCTTTACGATACTTATGGATTCCCGATCGACCTAACGGAGCTGATCGCTCAGGAAGAAGGAAAGGACGTGGATATGGAAGGTTTCCAAAAGGAGCTTAAGGAGCAACGGGAGCGTTCCAGGGGTGCTTCTTCGGTAGAGGCCGGGGATATCGCGGTGATCCAAGAAGGAGAGGCTGAAGGATTCTTCGGATATGATCGTTTTGAACTTGAAGTACGCATCCTTTGGTATCGTGAATTGAAGCAGAAAGGGAAGATCCGCTATCAGCTGGTCTTCGATCGTACACCCTTCTATCCTGAGAGCGGAGGACAGGTCGGAGATCGTGGAGTGCTCCGGAACGAAAAGGAGGAGGTCCCGATCCGGGATACGCAGAAGGAACACGGCACGATCGTCCATATTACCGATAGGTTGCCAGCGGATATGGAAGCTTCTTTCCAAGCGGTGGTCGATGAGCGGTACCGTAATAAAGCGGCTGTTCATCATACCGCCACCCACCTCCTCCATCAAGCCTTGCGCGAGATTCTTGGTCAACACGTTGAACAGAAGGGTTCCTTGGTGGGCCCGGGCCATCTACGTTTCGACCTTTCTCACTTTGAAGCGCTCTCCAGGGAAGAGCTAGCCACCATCGAGCAGCGGGTGAACGAACGGATACGGGCTGATCTCCCCCGTCAGGAAGAACGGGATATCCCTTTCGAGGAAGCTAAGGCGAAAGGAGCTATGGCCATTTTCGGCGAAAAGTACGGCGATCGGGTCCGGCTTATCGCCTTCGGCGACTCCATCGAGCTCTGTGGGGGAACGCACGTGGAACGGACCGGAGAGATCGGGTTCTTCAAGGTCCTTTCAGAGAGTTCGGTTTCCGCGGGGGTCAGGCGTATCGAAGCCTGTAGTGGTGAGGAAGCAGAGGCGCACGTTCGGGAGGAAGAAGAACGACTGCAGCGGATCAATGAACTCCTCAAAGGGGGCAAAGATCCGGTCAAAGCAGTGGAAAAGATCGTGGATCGGGTCAAGGAACTCGAAGAAAAGGTGGAAGGATTGCAGCAAAGCCTTGTAAGCACCTGGAAGCAAAGGGTCCTTCAAGAGATGGGGTCATTTGCCGAAGGACAGGCCTACGTGGGTGAATTGGACCTTGATGCCAAAGCCATCAAAGACCTTGCTTTTCAGCTCAAGAAGGAGAAGGAGGAAGGGCTTTTCCTCGTATTGGGTAACCGAAAGAACGGGAAGGCCAATATCACCGTGATCGTGAGCGAGGATCTTGTTCAAAAGGGATGGAAAGCTGACGAGATCATCCAGGACCTCGCTAATGAGATCGGGGGAGGAGGGGGAGGTCAAGCGTTCTTTGCCACTGCCGGGGGGAAAGCGGGTGATAAACTCCCGCAGGCACTCGAGAAGGCTCGAACCTATATCAGCTCTTGACCGTCTTTGTTCTCGGGATGGCCTTGTGAGCTACCTGTTCTTCCTCTTCTTCCGTTGAAACGCCTTTCCTGGAATTGGGATCCCCATGGATCGGGCCTTTGTACTCAGCATCGGGGGAAAGCCCGAGGTAGATCACATAGGGAGCGTTCACTACCACCACCAGAAAATAGTCCAACATCGAGGTCTTTCCGAAACACTGGCAGATCTCGATGAAGACTTTGAAGAAGAAGTAGATGTTGTAAACGGGGATCAGGAGCAAAAGGATCTGCCAGGCAGGTCGTCCTACGATCCGTAACCAGACGATGAGGTTCCAGATGGGAACGATGCTGGCCACCCCGGGTTGTTCGCATTTCTCGTAGAGCGACCACTGAGCAACAACTCCGATGAAGGTGAAGACGATGAGAATGATATAAAGACCCCCACCAAGGGTATCTTGAGCGGATTCGAAAGCTTGGACAAGAGGTTCCATGGTACCCGGTTTTCGATGAATGAGACCGATCGATCGATCAACCTCAATTATTTAACGATCGGCACCATTAGTGAGTTGCTTTTTCACCTCTCTTTTTCATCAAAGCTCAGTTGCTTTCCGGGAATGCGTAGCGCTGTACGACCTCTTTGCTGATCCGTTCGTCGCTAAGGATGAGGCAGCGTTCGAGAACGTTCCGTAATTCCCGGATGTTCCCGCTCCATTCGCCTTTCTGGAGGATCGCCACCGCATCATCCTCTAGTTCTTTCCTGGGCATGCCGTGCTCTTCACACAGCTCGTCCAGAAAATGTTCGGCCAATAAAGGAATATCAGCCTTTCTTTCGCGAAGGGGAGGGACTTTGATCAGGATCACACTGAGGCGATGGTAAAGGTCCTCGCGGAAGTTCCCCGCCTCGATCTCGGCCATGAGGTCCTTGTTGCTCGCTGCCAGAATACGTACGTCCACATCGATCGCCTTTTCGCCTCCTACCCGGCTGATCTTCCGTTCCTGGAGCGTGCGCAGGACCTTGGATTGGGCTGATAAGCTCATATCCCCGATCTCGTCGAGGAAGAGGGTGCCGCCTTCAGCTCGTTCGAAGCTCCCTTTCCGTTGCTTGATGGCTGAGGTGAAAGCTCCTTTTTCGTGGCCGAAGAGTTCACTTTCGATCAGCTCGTTCGGAATGGCAGCGCAATTAAGTTCGATGAAAGGCTTTTTGTTGCGCGGGCTCTTTTCGTGGAGTTGACGGGCTACGAGTTCTTTTCCGGATCCATTCTCCCCCGTGATCAGCACGCGGGCATCGGTAGGGGCCACCCGGTCGATCATTTCACGAACTTCCTGAATGGGCTCCGAATCCCCGATGATCTTGGAAGAAGCTTGTTTCTGTACCTTTCGCTTCAGCTTCTTCGTTTCCTGCAAAAGATCGCTCCGGTCCATCGCATTCCGTATCGATACGAGTACTCGGTTCAAGTCTAACGGTTTCTCCAAAAAGTCATAGGCGCCCTTACGGATCGCATCCACTGCCGTGTCGATGGTCCCGTGGCCGGTGATCATGATGAAGCTGGGTGCTTCCTGGAGTTCGTCGAGGGATTTGTCCAGGAGCTCCATTCCGTCCATTTCCGGCATTTTGATGTCGCAGAGCACCACATCCTGTCCGCCTTTTTTGATCGCTTCCCAGCCTTTCGGACCATCGCTTTCGGTCTTGACCTCGAACCCCTCGTCCTCAAGGATCTCCTGGAGCGTGTTCCGGATGCTCTTTTCGTCATCTATGATCAGGATCCTGGCCATGGTTTGTTGCTTTCAGGTTGAACGCTTTTTTGCTGCTTCCATCAAAACTCCTTCCCGCAGGGCATAATAAGATGTGAAAAGCCTTTCCGATCCTGCGATCTCCATAACCGTCTCGATCAGGATGGATCCCAATACGATCATTTCAGCCCGCATTTCAGCAAGGCCCTTCATCTTTTTTCGTTCTTGCAAATTGGAGACAAGAAGGCCACGCTGAAGTTCTTGATAATGGGATAGCCTTACTTCCACGGCCCGTTGATCAGTAGGGTCTGCGGCGTTGGGAAAGTGGTGGAAGGCCATATCCGATATCGACTCGAAAGAGCCGCTGCATCCCACAAGTGTTCGCGTAGGGTTTTTTTGAAGGGCATTTCTTAAAGGGGTGAGCATTTCGAGGGTTCGTTCCCGGGTTTTCTTGTATTCTGCTTCAGTGATGGGGTCGCTCGGATCGATCTCCTGCAAAAGCCGGGCCGCACCGATCTCGAAGCTTCGTTTCCAATAAGTGCGGCTCTCATCGGCAATGATGAACTCTGAACTACCGCCTCCGATGTCGAGGATGAGGATGGGTTCCTTCCCCAATGGCAGCGCACTCCGAACCCCTTCGGTGATCAGTTCTGCTTCTCGTTCTCCATCGATGATCTCAGGGTTCAGACCGGTGCGGTCCCGGACCCGGCTCAGGAAGTCCGCTGCGTTCCGAGCGGATCGAAGGCCGGAAGTTCCGATAGCGATCCGTTCATGACAATCCCATTCCTGAAGGGTCTGCAAATGCCCTTCAATGGCCTGAATCCCCCGTTGCTGGGCTGCTTCAGATAAGCGATCCCCATCGACCATCTCCTTCCGCAATTTGACCGGGGTCCGGTCTGCGAAAAGGGGGCGGATATCCGGACGCCCCTCGGTTTCCGTTAATTCCCCGATAAGGAGGTTGAAGGTGTTCGTCCCCAGGTCGAGTACTCCGAGGAGCTCAGGGTCAGTCGAAACGGATCCACTTCCAGAGGTCACGGAGGCTTGCTTTTTTGCCGTAAATGAGGATGCCTACCCGATAGATCCGTCCCGCCAACCAGGTGGTGAAGATGAAGCCAAGGATCAGAAGTCCCATGGAGAGATAGAGTTGCCATACGGTCCCACCGTCGAATCCCATGGCCACCCGCACCAGCATTACGATCGGTGAGGTGAACGGAATGATCGAGAACCAGGTGGCTGCAGGCCCCTGGGGGTTGGTCACTGCGAACTCGGCCATGATGAAGCCGAAGATGAGGGGGATCGTCAAAGGCATCATGAACTGTTGCGTATCGGATTCGCTGTCCACCGCTGAACCTACCGCTGCGAAGAGGGAACTGTAAAGCAAATAACCGCCGAGGAAGAAGAAGACGAACATCCCCAGCATCAAGGGGAAGTTGATCCGGGTCAAGAGTCCGAGCGCGTAATTCTTCGCCTCGGCTGAACTTACCTGGTCCCCCCCAGCTTCCTTCTGCATCGATTCCGTCATCTCCTTCTTCTGAAGGATCTGTTCCGGAGCATAGCGATCGGGGTAGAAAAAACTCTGCGCAGAGAATGTCAGGAGCCCTGTTATCAGGACCCAAAGGATGAACTGGGTCAACCCAACCAAAGCAACCCCGATGATCTTCCCCATCATGAGTTGGAAGGGGCGGACGGAGGAGATCATCACTTCAACGATCCGATTGGTCTTCTCTTCGATCACACCGCGCATCACCTGCACTCCGTACATGAAGATGAAGAAGTAGATCAGGACTGCGAAGAAAAAGCCGACCAGGGCACGCTCTTTTCGGTATTTGTCCGCTTCCCCCGTGTCGATGTCGATGCTCTTGATGTTGATCCGTGTCTTCACGTCTTCGTACGCCTGTGGATCGATCTCGTTGACCCTGAGCTTGTAATTCTCGAAGATCTCCTCCACTTCGTTCTCGATGTAGTGCTGGGTGTAAAAGCTCGGGGCGCTCTTGTAGTAGAGCTCCAGAGCGTTCACCTGCATAGGTTTCTCGTGGATCACTAGGTAGAGGGAGTATTGACTGTTCTTGAATTCCTTGTCCGACCATTCGCGATCCGTATAGGTGAAGCTTATGAAGTCGCGCTCCTGGAGCTTCCCTTCTACGATATTGTGTTCGTCCTGGACGAGCACCTTCTGATCCTCTCGTTCCTGGATCCCCATCCAGATGGCAAGGGTTATGAAGGCGGCTATAAGGACCGGACCAAGGAGGGTCATGATCACGAAAGAACGCTTGCGCACCCGCGTGAAGAATTCCCGTCGTATGACGAGGGGTATCTTTCTCATTCCCTTTCGCTCGTTCCGGGGTCCTTGCTACCTACTGCTTTGATGAAGATGCCCTGCATACTCGGCACCACTTCGCGCACCTCCTCTAAATGGACAACGGGCAATATCACCTGAAGGAGCTGGTTGAGGTCTTTATCCCCAAGTATCCGTACGCGAGCTCGGGTACGGTCACCCTCAGCTTCTTGGTGGAGCAGTTCGAAATCTGTCCAGAGGGCGTTGGTGAAGCCTAGCAATTCGCCTTTAAAAAAGACGTCGTAGACCTTATCGCTGTATGCTGCCTTGATGTCCCTGATATCTCCTGAAAGAACGACCTTCCCTTCGTCGATGAGCGCGATCGTTTCGCAGATCTCCTCCACCGAGTTCATGTTGTGGGTAGAAAGGATAATGCTGACCCCTCGCTCCCGCATGGCCAACACTTCTTCCTTGACCCGCTCGGCATTGATCGGATCAAAGCCGCTGAAGGGCTCATCCAGGATCAGGAGTTTCGGCTCGTGGATCACGGTGGTGATGAACTGGAGTTTCTGAGCCATCCCCTTCGAAAGCTCTTCCACTTTTCGGTCCCACCAATCCTCGATCCCGAATCGTTCCAGCCAGGCGTTGAGCTTTCGTTCGGCCGTTTTTTTTTCCAGTCCTTTAAGCCGTGCCAGGTAAAGGCATTGTTCGCCCACCTTCATCTTGCGATAAAGGCCTCGTTCTTCGGGTAAATAACCGATCTGCTGGATATGTTCAGGGCGGAGGGGGTTCCCTTTGAAATCGAGATGCCCCTGATCGGGGGCATGGATCCGCGTCATGATGCGGATAAGGGTGGTCTTTCCTGCTCCGTTCGGCCCTAGAAGCCCGAAGATCCGACCTGGTTCGATATCCAGGGATACACCGTCAAGGGCCACCTTGTTGCGATAACGCTTGACGATGTCCCGGGCGGAGAAAAGGGGTGGCATGGGATTTCCCTAAAGCTCGAGGATCATTCGAACATCTCCCGCACTTTCTGGAAGAAGCCTTTGTCCTTATTGGTGGGAGCAGGTGCGAAATTCTCCGATTCCCTGAGCTTTTCCATCATCTCCTTCTCTTCGTCGTTGAGCTTTTGAGGGGTCCAGACGTTCACGTGTACGAGGATGTCCCCTTTGCGGCCGGTCTGAACGTCCGGCAGCCCCTTGCCTCTGAGGCGCAGCGTCCGGCCACTTTGGGTCCCGGCTTCGATCTTGATCTTAGCCTTCTTTTCGTTCAGCAGGGGGACCTCCTGTTGGCAACCGAGGGCAGCATCCGCGAAGTTGAGGAACAGTTCGTAGTGAAGGTTGACGCCGTCGCGCGTGAACTCTTCGTGGGGTTCCTCTTCGATGATAACGAGCAGGTCCCCGGGCACCCCGTCCATCGGTGCGGCATTTCCTTTTCCGTTCACGTTGAGCTGCATCCCTTCTTCCACACCCGCCGGGATCTTGACATCAACGACGGTCTCTTCGCGCTTAAGTCCGTGCTCGTCGGCCCCTTCCGGTCTTCGTGATACGGTGCGACCCGTACCATGGCATTGCGGACAGGTCTGTGCTGTTTGCATCTGCCCGAGGATGGTGTTGGCGACCTTGGTGATCTGTCCCATTCCACGGCAAGTGGGGCAATCCTTGTATTCTACTCCCTCTGCCGGTACCTGTTTGTTGACCTTTAGCTTTTTTTCGACCCCGGTTGCGATCTCCTCGAGGGTGAGCTTCAGTTTGACCCGTATGTCCGATCCTTTGGGGCGGCGCTGTGCACGTCCACCACCACCTCCACCAAAGCCTCCGAAAGCTCCGCCGAAGATGTCACCGAACTGCTCGAAGATGTCATCCATGCTCATTCCGGCTCCGCCACCTCCAGCGGCACCACCGAGCCCGGAATGTCCAAAGCGGTCGTATTTTTGCCGCTTTTCAGGGTCGCTCAGCACTTCGTAGGCTTCTCCTGCTTCCTTGAACCTCTGCTCAGCTTCTTCATCACCCGGGTTCTTGTCCGGGTGATACTTCAAAGCCAACTTGCGGTAAGCCTTTTTGATATCCTCTGAGCTTGCGTCCCTCGATACCCCGAGGATCTCGTAATAGTCTTTATCGGTCGCCATAGACGGTTCTTTCGCAGCGCGAATTTGTAAAAAAGGAAGCCCTTGTAAAGGGCTCGCTCGGACTTATTGGCCCACTACGACCTTTGCGTAACGCAGGACCTTGTCGTTCAGGTAATAACCTTTTTGGACCACTTCGACCACGGTTCCCTTCTTCTCCTCGTCTTCTACCGGCATGCGTGTCATCGCCTCATGGCGGTCGGTGTTGAATTCCTCCCCCTCGGCTTCCATCTCCTGAAGCCCTTTCTCCTCCAGGGTTTTCTTTAATTTATTGAAAATGAGTTCGAAACCGTTCTTGAGCTGCTCGATCTGTTCCCCTTCGGCTTCGATCTCTTTGTTGGATGCGATCGCCCGTTCAAAATCATCCAGCACGGGGAGCAACTCACCGATCACATCCTCTCCAGCGCTCTTGATCAACTCCGACTTCTCCTTCTTCGTGCGCTTTTTGAAGTTATCGAATTCGGAGAAAAGCCGCAAATGCTTTTCGTTCAGGTTTTCGAGTTGCTTTTCGAGTTCTTTCACGCGTTCTTCAGCACCTTTTTCCCCTTGCTGGTCCCCTTGATCTTCCGATTCGTTCTGCTTTGCTTCCTGATCGGTGTTACTGTTCGAAGTGCCTTCTTCCTGCGTTTGCTCCTCTTTTTCTTCTTGATCTTGAGTTTCTTCTTGTCGCTTCGCTTCTTCCTGTTGTTCTTTTTCCTCGTTCGCTGCCATAGATGCTTCGCTTTTTTTTTAATGGCACCCGTCAAGCTCCTTGCCATTCCGAACGGAAGGGGACAATTTGACAGGCCGCGTGCAAAGGTAGAGGAAACCGAAGAGAGTGAGGGGAAGAAGTCTCCCTCTCTATCGCTTATTCAAGTCTTTCGATGGAGGCTTGGGTCGGTTGGGATTAGCTTCTTGCGCAGATCCCGTCCATCATCCTATGGGGGCAGCTATTCTGTAGAGGGAGGAAAAGCGAATAGGAGCCGTCAGAACGACTTTAAATGCTCGTCGATCGTCAGGTGAAGGTCGCGTCCCCGAAGGTCCGTTGCGATCACCTTGCCTTCAGGGTTCACGAGAAAGTTCTTGGGAATGCGGGAAACACCGTACTTCTCTGCAACGGGCCCCTTCCATCCTTTCAGGGAGCTTACGTGCGTATCCCATTTTAGGCCGTCCGCTTCGATCGCTTTTTTCCAAGCTTTCACGTTCTTGTCCAGGGAAACGCTCAGGATACGTAGCCCCTTTCCTCCTTCGAGCTCAGCATCGTGGTACTTTTCCCAGGCCCGGACGAGGTTGGGGCTTTCTTTTCGGCAAGGAGCGCACCATGAGGCCCAGAATTCGATCAGCACGAAATGCCCTTCGAGATCGCTAAGGCTGTATTCCTTTTTCCGATCCGTACCTTTGAGGGTGAATCCCGGCGCTTTTTGCCCGATGCGGATGCTTCCGCTCTGCTCCTCTTTGGGGGTGTCAGGTCCCGGGCGAGCAAAGAGCCCCAGCCCCAGGACCGTTATTGCTCCCAAGGCAAGCAGGATATTCCCGGACGATCGTGGCATTCTTCCTTGCACCATTTTGCAAAGATAAGGAGGGTGATAAGAAAAGGAAAGACCCGGTTTGCGGAATGCGCTGCGTCACCCTTCTTTTCGAAGGATCTTTGCGCCGATCCGGTTCAGGCGTTCATCGATGCGGTGGTAACCGCGATCGATCTGATCGATGTTGTGGATAATGCTCGTTCCTTCCGCTGACATTGCTGCGATCAGAAGGGATACCCCGGCCCTGATGTCCGGTGATGTCATCTCGATCCCCCGAAGCGGGTGCTCTCGGCCAAGACCGATCACGGTCGCTCGGTGAGGATCGCATAGAATGATCCGGGCTCCCATATCGATCAACTTGTCGACGAAGAAGAGCCGGCTTTCGAACATCTTCTGATGGATCAGAATGCTCCCTTTGGCCTGCGTGGCAGCGACCATAACGATGCTCAAAAGGTCCGGCGTAAAGGCCGGCCAGGTCCCGTCCGATATCGACATGATGGAACCATCGATGTAAGTGTCGATCTCGTACATTTCTTGCTCGGGGATCCTGAGATCATCCCCATTCCGTTCCATATGGATCCCCAAGCTTTCAAAGGCTTCCGGGATCGATCCCAATTGTTCCCACCCCACGTTCCGCACCGTAATGTCGGATCGCGTCATTGCAGCGAGGCCGATGAAACTCCCGACCTCGATCATATCCGGTAGAAGGGTATGCTCACATCCACCGAGTTCCTTCACCCCTTCGATGTTAAGAAGGTTGGAGCCAACGCCGGAGATCTTTGCTCCCATGCGATTGAGCATATGGCAGAGCTGCTGAATATAGGGTTCGCAGGCAGCATTGTAAATGCGGGTCGTCCCCGTTGCCAGAACGGCTGCCATGATGATATTGGCCGTTCCCGTGACGGATGCTTCATCGAGGAGCATGTAAGTGCCCTGAAGGCGATCCGCATTGACCTGATAGGTCCGTTCACGGGCATCGTGTTCGAAGGCGGCCCCAAGTTTTTGGAAGCCGATGAAATGCGTATCAAGGCGGCGACGACCGATCTTATCTCCACCCGGCCTCGGGATATAGGCTTTCCCAAAACGGGCGAGAAGAGGGCCGACCAGCATCACGGATCCCCTGAGCCCCTGCGTAGACTCCTGGAATTCAGGGGTTCCCATGTACTCGAGGTCCGGAGCTTTCGCTCGAAAACGGTAGCTTTTCTCTTCTAGCTTTTCGACCTCCACACCAAGCCCTTTCAGGATCTCGATGGAATTTTTTACATCGATGATCTCGGGGACGTTGTGGATGGTGACCTCCTCGGGCGTAAGAAGGGTTGCAGCGAGGACCTGAAGGGCTTCGTTCTTGGCACCTTCCGGATGAAGGTCTCCCCGTAGGCGACGACCACCTTCGACCTCGAATGCGCTCATCCTCAGTTGCGCCGCTTTTTGTTCCGGTTGCCTCCGCCGCCGCGTTTTTTCTTTTTCTTACCGCCGCCACCTTGGGGCAGCAGTTCCTGGGTGGGCGTGAGTTTCGAGGGGTCGTCGATCGTGAGTTCGCCTTGGGAGAGCTTCTTCAGGTGTTCTACGATCAGTTCGTCCTGTACCGAATCCCGGTTCCATTGGAGATAAGCCCGCTTCATCAGGTTCGCTATGGAAAGGGTCAGGCCTTCTTTGGCTTCGCCCTCCGGGAGGCTTCGGGCTTTTTGTATCAGCAGTTCGATCGTCTTGCCGTACTGATCGAACTTGAAGTCCTTTTGCGGGTAAGGGACCTTGTCGGGCTTTTCAGAAAAGGTCTCCGGGCTTGGTTTGGGGTAAGGAGAATCCACATCAAGCTTGTAATCCGAGATGATGAAAAGGTGGTCCCAGAGTTTGTGCTGGACGTCCTCATAAGATTGTTTGTGGTCGCTGGGATTGACCCGCCTCATCACCTCGATGATCGTTTCCGCGGCTGCTTGTCGGACCTCTTTGTCCTCGATGTTGACCGTATAGGCGATCATCTTGTGAACGTTCCTCCCGTATTCCGGGAGCTTTAAGTGTTCTCGCTGCGTATTGTATTCCATTGGTCTGTGCGTGTTGAGGGCTCCCTTCCTGGCTTTTCGATCAAAAGAAGGCCCCGTCATATCTCCCTGACAATGCGATAGCAGTGTTTCTCCTTCCGGGCATTTCCCTTCATCCTTTCGTTACTCCAAGGGGCAACGGGGATCGCGATCGCTCCGCTCGGCAAAACTACGGATCATGGCCGATCCAATATCTTCAGGCGGGCGAACTTAAGGAGAAGCTGTTTTTTCCCCACTTGGGGGAAGAAGACCGTGGCCTTGGTATCCGGGTTTTCACCTTCCAGCCCGACCACTTTCCCCTTTCCGAAACGGGAATGCTCCACTTCTGTTCCGACCTCGACTGCTTCGGGCGGGGTTCCGCTGCCAGCATCCCCTCCCTTTTGGACCTTTTTAAGGTTGCGAGCTGGCTGGCCGGCTTGATCAGCCCCGTTCTCCTTCCTGTTACTTTTTTCGTTATCCGTCTTCCCTGATCCGCTTTCGTACGCGCTCTTTTCTCGTCCACCCTCTTCTTCGACGTACCGCGGGTCAAGTTCCTCAAGGAAACGAGAGGGTTCGGAATGGATGAGCTGCCCGAACTTGTAACGGCTGTCAGAATAGGAAAGGAAGGCCTTTTTCTGAGCACGCGTTAGCCCCACGTAGAAGAGGCGGCGTTCTTCCTCGAGGTCCTCCCGGGAATGGAGGGCCATTTGTGAAGGGAAAAGATCCTCTTCGAGGCCGACGAGGAAAACGTAGGGGAATTCCAGCCCTTTCGCACTGTGGACCGTCATCAGGGAAACGCGTTCCTGTTCATCGTCCTCGTTATCGGCATCGGTCAGGAGGGCCACTTCCATCAGGAAATCGTGGAGGAAGACCGTTCCTTCCCGCTCTTCGTTCTCTACGAGTTCCTTGATCCCGTTGAGCAATTCCTGAACGTTCTCGTAGCGCGCGATCCCTTCCGGGGTCCGGTCCGTATAGAGTTCTTTCAGGATCCCCGATGAACTCGCGATGTGGGCGGCAAGATCGTAGGCGTTCTTCTGCTCCAGCATCGACGTAAAGCTGTCGACCATGGTAGTGAACTGGAGCAATTTGTTGCGCACCCCACTCCCGATCTGCATCCCATAGCGCTGAGGAGCGGCCGCTACCTCCCAAAGGCTGACCCCGTTCTGCGAGGCGGTCACGATCAGTTTGTCGATCGTTGAATCGCCGATCCCCCGTTTGGGATGATTGATGATGCGCTTGAAAGCTTCCTCGTCGTGATGGTTCACCGTCAGCCTGAAATAGGCCAGGAGGTCCTTGATCTCTTTCCGTTGATAGAAGGAAAGGCCTCCGTAGATCCGGTAGGGGATGTTCTGTTTGCGGAGGGCTTCCTCCAAAGCACGGGATTGGGCGTTCGTTCGGTAGAGGATGCCGAAATCCGAATAGGAAGCGTCCGTCCCTTCATGGAGCTCATAGATATGGTCGGCCACCCTGCGCCCCTCTTCATTATCGGTGAGCGTGTTGAAGATGCTGATCCGTTCACCAGCTTCGTTCTGGGTCCAGACCTCTTTATGGAATTGCTCCTCGTTCTTCCGGATCAGGCCGTTCGCGGCCTGGACGATCGTATCGGTGGACCGGTAGTTCTGTTCGAGCTTGTAGAGGCTATGGTCAGGGAAGTCTTTCTTGAAGTTGAGCAGGTTGTAGATGTTGGCACCCCGGAAGCCATAGATGCTCTGGGCATCATCCCCTACCACACATAGGTTCTCATGGCGGGCGGCCAGTTTTTTCACGATAAGGTACTGCGAGTGATTCGTGTCCTGGAATTCGTCGACGAGTACGTGATCGAATTTGTTCTGATACTTGTAGAGTACTTTTTCGAAGTCCCGGAAGAGGACGTTGGTCTTGAAAAGGAGGTCGTCGAAATCCATGGCCCCTGCTTGGAAGAGCCTTTTGTCATACTCCCGGTAGATCTCTCCGAGCTTGGGTTTCCCTGACATCGCATCGTTCTCCTGGATCTCTTCGTCCCGCTCATAGGCATCCGGAGATAGAAGGCTGTTCTTGGCATTGGAGATCCGGTTGAAGACCAAGCCCTGTTTGTAGGTCTTCGGATCGAGCCCTTTGTCCTTGACAATACGTTTGATGAGGCTTTTGGAATCCGTGGTATCGTAGATGCTGAAGTTCTTGGGAAATCCGAGCTTTTCTGCTTCAGCCCTTAGGAAGCGGGCAAAGATCGAATGGAAGGTCCCCATCCAGATGTTCTTCGCATCCGTATCGCCCACGATATGAGCGATCCGTTCCTTCATTTCCCGAGCGGCCTTGTTGGTGAAAGTAAGTGCCAGGATACGGAAAGGGTCTGCGCCGTTATCGATCAGATAGGCGATCCGATGGGTGAGCGCTTTGGTCTTTCCTGAACCGGCACCGGCGATCACCACCATCGGTCCCGTTCCGTGCTCCACGGCTTTCCGCTGGGCTTCGTTGAGCTGCTTAAGTGCTTCCATAGGGCGATGACGAATTTACGAAGGGAGCTATATCGATCGCGATGAGGGATCTCTTCCTTCTCCCGATCTTATCCACAAAAATGTCCACAGGGTTATTGCGCGGTGTTCAAAAACTTGTAGATTTGCAGCCCCGAAAAACCGGAAGGGGCTTCTTTTCGAAGTTCCAAAACACGCGAATTACGCTATGCCGACGATCCAACAACTGGTGAAAAAGGGAAGGAAGAAGGTCCACCGGCCGAGCAAATCGGCAGCGCTGGACAAATGTCCCCAGAAACGGGGTGTTTGTACGCGGGTCTCCACGACAACCCCCAAGAAGCCCAACTCCGCTATGCGGAAGGTCGCGCGGGTGCGGTTGACCAATGGGAAGGAGGTGAACTCCTATATCCCTGGTGAAGGACACAATCTTCAAGAGCACTCGATCGTCCTCGTTCGCGGTGGTCGTGTGAAGGACCTTCCGGGGGTCCGTTACCATACGGTCCGCGGTGCACTGGATACGGCTGGTGTAGAGGATCGGCGCCAGGGTCGTTCCAAATACGGCACCAAGAAACCCAAGAAGAAGAAATAACAAAGCCTCCGGCGAGCGATGAAGAAGACGAAATTCCTCAGAAAGCCTGTTCCAGACCCTCGATATGGGGATGAACTGGTCAGCCGCTTCGTCAACAACATGATGATCGACGGCAAAAAGGACCTTTCCTATAGCATTTTCTATGGGGCGATGGATCGGCTGAAGGAGAAGAACAGCGAAGGCGAGGATGGTCCGCTCGACCTTTTCAAGAAGGCGATCGATAACGTGACGCCTTCTGTAGAGGTGCGCAGCCGTCGGGTCGGTGGGGCCACCTTCCAGATCCCACAAGAGGTTCGTCCCAACCGCCGGGTCTCCCTCGCTATGAAATGGCTCATCCGTTATTCCCGGGAGCGCAATGAGAAAGAGATGAAAGAGCGATTGGCCAACGAGATCCTGGCAGCGGCGAACGAAGAGGGTGGTGCTTTCAAGAAGAAGGAGGATACGCACCGAATGGCCGAATCCAACAAAGCATTCTCGCACTTCCGCTTCTAAAAGGCTTTTGAACACGTTAAGGCATGGCTAAACGCGATCTACAATACACTCGGAACATCGGCATCATTTCGCACATCGATGCCGGAAAAACGACCACTACGGAGCGTATCCTCTATTATACAGGGATCAGCCATAAGATCGGCGAGGTCCACGAGGGGGATGCTGTAATGGATTTTATGGAGCAGGAGCAGGAGCGTGGTATTACGATCACCTCCGCTGCCACCACTACTTATTGGCCTTATAAAGGAAGCGATTATAAGGTCAATATCATCGACACCCCCGGTCACGTTGATTTCACCGTAGAAGTGGAACGCTCCCTCCGGGTGCTCGACGGGGCCATCGCTCTTTTTTGTGCGGTGGGTGGTGTGGAACCCCAATCGGAGACCGTATGGCGGCAAGCTGATAAGTACGGGGTACCCCGCCTCGGTTTTGTGAACAAGATGGACCGTGCCGGGGCGGATTTCTTCGAGGTGCTCCGTCAGATCAAGGAGAACCTCAAAGCAGAACCCGTTCCGCTCCAAATACCGATCGGAGCTGAAGATAATTTCAAAGGCGTGGTGGACCTCATCACGATGACGGCTTACGAATGGAACGAAGAGGACCTCGGGAAGACCTTTAAGGAGGTCGAGATCCCTGAAGACCTTCAGGGAACGGCGAACGAATACCGGGAGAAGCTGGTCGAGTCGGTTGCTGAATCCGACGAAGCCCTCATGGAGAAATACTTCGATGACCCCAATTCGATCACGGAAGAGGAGATGTTGACCGCCATTCGGACAGCCACGCTGAACATGTCCATCTGTCCGATGCTCTGCGGATCGGCCTTTAAGAACAAAGGGGTCCAGACCCTCCTCGATGCCGTTATCAGCTTCCTCCCAAGCCCGAGCGATATCGGGGATGTTGAAGGAAAGGACCCCAAGACGGAGGAGCCTGATACACGGCCTCCTGAACCGGATGCGCCATTCTCGGCCCTGGCCTTCAAGATCGCGACCGATCCCTACGTCGGACGCCTCTGCTTTTTCCGGGCATATTCGGGAAGGCTGGATGCGGGTTCCTATATCCACAACATGCGGACCGGCAAAAAGGAGCGCATTTCGCGGATGTACCAAATGCACTCCAACAAGCAGAACCCGATCGATCACATCGAGGCCGGTGATATCGGCGCTGCTGTGGGATTCAAGGACATTCGTACGGGTGATACCCTCTGCGAGGAGAAAAATCCGATCATTCTCGAATCGATGTCCTTCCCGGAGCCCGTGATCGGTGTCGCTATCGAACCCAAGACCCAGGCTGACATCGACAAGATGACGGAAGCGCTCGCCAAACTTGCGGAAGAAGATCCAACCTTCCAGGTGAGGACGGACGAAGAGAGTGGGCAGACCGTCATCAGCGGAATGGGCGAACTTCACATCAACATTATCGCCGATCGCCTCAAACGGGAATTCAAAGTCGATTGTACGCAGGGAGCTCCGCAGGTCTCCTACAAGGAGGCTATCACGAAAGATGTGGAGCACCGTGAGACTTATAAGAAACAAACCGGAGGGCGTGGTCAGTTCGCTGATATGGTCGTCGAGATCGGCCCTCGGACCGAACCCCAGGAGGGGGAAGAGGATATCCAAGGGATGGAGTTCCACGACCTCATCAAGGGCGGGAACATTCCCAAAGAGTTCATTCCCTCCGTTGAAAAAGGTTTCCGGGAGTCCATGGCCAATGGGCCGCTCGCTGGTTATCCGCTCGATAACCTCAAAGTGACCCTCAAGGATGGCTCTTATCACCCGGTGGACTCCGACCAGCTCGCCTTTGAGGCCTGTGCAAGGATGGCTTACCGTGAGGCGATGCCGAAGGCCGGACCCGTGCTCCTCGAGCCGATCATGAAAGTGGAGGTGACAACCCCCGAGGAGAACATGGGGGATATCGTTGGGGACCTCAACAAACGACGGGGGCACGTAGAGAACATGGACAGCCGAGGTGGAGCCAAGGTGATCCGGGCGAAAGTGCCGCTTTCCGAAATGTTCGGTTACGTTACCGATCTCCGGACCATCTCCTCCGGCCGTGCTGCTTCGACGATGGAGTTCTCCCACTACGAGAAGTGCCCGCAGAACGTGCAGCAGGAGGTCGTCAACAAGGTGAAAGGGAACATCGAGACCGCGAATTCTTAAGAAAGGGAACAGATGAGCCAAAAGATCCGGATCAAACTGAAGTCATACGACCACGACTTGGTCGACAAATCCTCGGAAAAGATCGTGAAAACGGTCAAATCGACGGGCGCCATTATTAGTGGTCCTGTTCCCTTACCGACGAACAAGCGGGTTTATACGGTCCTCCGTTCCCCGCACGTGAACAAGAAAGCACGGGACCAGTTCGAGTTGAACGCGTACAAACGCTTGCTCGATATCTACAGTTCATCCTCCAAAACGGTGGATGCGCTCATGCAACTGGAGCTTCCCAGTGGGGTCGATGTCGAGATCAAGGTCTAGATAAAGAACAGAGCTATGCCAGGACTGATAGGGATCAAAAGAGGAATGACAAGCGTCTTCGATGAAGCCGGGAACAACGTTCCCTGTACCGTTATCGAAGCTGCGCCCAATGTTGTGACGCAGGTCCGCAGCCAGGAAAAAGACGGGTACGAAGCGCTTCAATTGGGATATGGGGAAAAGAAGGAGAAGAACACCAACGACCCTTTGAAAGGTCATTTCAAAAAAGCCAATACTTCTCCAAAGGAGAAACTGGTCGAATTCCAGGATTTCGAAGAAGAAAAGAAAGCCGGCGATGAGGTTGATATGGGGATCTTCGAAGAAGGCGAGTTCATCGATCTTACCGGATTCTCCAAAGGAAAAGGGTATCAAGGCGTTGTGAAGCGCCATGGTTTCCACGGTGTAGGTGATATGACGCACGGGCAGCAAGACCAGCAACGGATGCCCGGTTCGATCGGTGGTGCCTCCGATCCGTCCCGCGTTTTCCCTGGATTGAAGATGGGAGGTCGTATGGGAGGCCGGAAGAATACGATGCAGAACCTTGAGGTGGTCAAGTTGATGCCCGAAAAGAATCTGATCGTGGTGAAAGGGGCGGTCCCGGGCCACAAGAACGCTTACGTCCTGCTCCATAAATAAGCCAAGTCCCGATGGAACGTGAAGTCTACGATAAGAACGGCAAGAAGACGGACCGCAAGGTCCAACTCAACGATAGCGTCTTCAACATCGCACCGAACGATCACGCCATTTATTTGGACGTGAAGCGCTATCGGGCTCATCAGCGACAAGGGACCCACAAGGCCAAGGAGCGTGCTGAGATCGCCGGTAGCAGCAAAAAGATCAAGCGGCAGAAAGGGACCGGTACTGCTCGTTCGGGGGATATTAAAAGTCCGATTTTCCGGGGCGGCGGGACCGTATTCGGTCCGCGTCCGGGGAAGCATCGCGTAGGCCTGAACAAGAAGGTCAAACAATTGGCCCGCGCTTCTGCTTTGAGCTATAAAGCGCAGGAAGAGGGTGGGGTGACCGTCCTCGAGGACCTTAGCTTCGATGAGGCCAAGACCAAGGAATTCGTGAAGGTGCTGAAAGGGCTTCAGCTGGATGATAAAAAAGCATTGCTCGTCCTTCCCGAAAAGGATGACAAACTGCTGCTCTCCGCCCGGAACCATCCTCGTTCCAAGGTGGTCACGGTTGACCAGCTCAATACCTACGATATTCTGGACGCTTCCAGCGTCGTGTTCACGGAAAGTTCGCTCGAAAAGCGGGCGGAATTGAAAAAGGCATAAGGGATCATGGACAACATCATCATCAAACCGATCATCACCGAGAAAATGACCCAGCAGGGGGAAGATCTGAACAAATTCGGCTTCTACGTTCACAGGGAGGCGAACAAGCTTCAGGTCAAGGAGGCGATCGAGCAGACCTACGGGGTCACTGTCGATTCGGTGAACACGATGAATGTGAAGGGTAAAAGCATGACCCGTTATACCAAAACCGGGATCCTCGAGGGGCGAACCAACGACCGCAAGAAGGCCGTGGTGACCTTGGCCGAAGGGGATACCATCGATCTTTACAGCAACATTTGATCACGGAAAAGGACTAAGGAAGAATGGCGGTCAAAAAACTCAAACCGGTCACTCCTGGACAGCGCTTCACTGTTCTTAGCGCTTTCGATAAGGTGACGCAAAAAGAGCCCGAGAAGAAGCTGACCGAGCCGCGTCGCAAAAAAGGCGGGCGGAACGACCAGGGTAAGATGACCATGCGGATGATAGGCGGAGGTCATAAGAAGAAGTACCGCAAGATCGATTTCAAGCGTGATAAGACCGGTGTTCCCGGGACGGTCAAGTCCATCGAATACGATCCCAACCGTTCAGCACTTATCGCTCTCATCCATTATGCCGATGGGGAGAAGCGTTACATCATCGCCCCAGAAGGGTTGGAAGTCGGAGGTACCGTTAAAGCGGGAAGCGATGTTCCGGCCGAGGTCGGGAACGCTCTTCCGCTCAAGGATATTCCGCTCGGTACCATCGTCCATAACGTGGAGCTCAAACCCGGTCAGGGTGCTGAAATGGTCCGGAGTGCTGGCGGTCACGCCCAGCTTTTGGCCAAAGAGGGGCGCTATGCGGTTCTTAAGCTTCCTTCCGGCGAATCCCGTATGGTCCTGAGCAATGGGATGGCCACGGTCGGGTCCGTTTCTCATTCCGATCACATCCTTCGTGTCACCGGAAAGGCGGGAAGGAGCCGCTATCTTGGTCGCCGTCCCCGTCAGCGTGCCGTTTCGAAGAATCCGATCGACCACCCGATGGGAGGAGGCGAAGGAAAAGCTTCCGGAGGACACCCGCGGAACCGTCGCGGCCTTTCCGCAAAGGGTTACAAGACCCGGAAGAAGAAAAAACACAGCAACAAGTACATCATCGAGCGTCGGAAAAAATAAGGAGCTGGTATGAGCCGATCCCTGAAAAAACCGCCTTATGTGCATCACAAGTTGATGCGGCAGGTTGAGAATGCCCAACAGCAGAAGAAAAAGCAGGTGATCAAAACCTGGTCGCGGGCTTCTATCGTCACACCCGAATTCGTCGGGCTCACCATCGCCGTACACAATGGCAACAAGTTCATCCCGGTCTATATTACGGAGAACATGGTCGGGCACAAATTGGGGGAATTCGCTCCGACGCGAACGTTCCGTGGACATCCGGGCAACCGCTGAGCAGAACGAAAAGAAGAAAGCGATAAAAATGGGAGCACGCAAACGACTTAGAGCAGAAGAACGGAAAGAGGCCAGGAAGCGAACGGCCTTTGCCAAGCACAGCAATTGCCCTTGTTCGCCTCGAAAGATGCGGATGGTAGCCGATCTTGTTCGAGGTGAAGAGGTCTTTAAGGCGATGAGCATCCTTCAATACAGTTCTAAGGATGCTGCCCAGAAACTGGAAAAAGTGCTCCGTTCGGCCATCGCGAACTGGGAACAAAAGAATGAAGGGAGTGATCCGACCAGCGCAGGGCTCTATGTGAAAGAAGTGAAGGTGGACAAAGCCCGTACGCTGAAGCGCCTTCGCCCTCGCGCTCAAGGAAGGGCCTTCCGGATCGAAAAGCCCTCGAACCACGTGACGATGGTCCTGGGCAGTCAAGAAGAAATGCAAGAAGCGTAAAACAGGACATGGGACAGAAGATCAACCCGATCGGCAACCGGCTCGGCATCATCAAAGGATGGGAGTCCAATTGGTATGGTGGAGAGGATTATGCGGACAAGATCGTCGAAGACGATAAGATCCGCCGTTATCTGAACACTCGCCTTCAAAAGGCGAGTATCTCCAGCATCATCATCGAGCGTACGCTCAAATTGATAACCGTGACCGTCAAGACCGCCCGGCCCGGGGTTATCATCGGTAAAGGCGGACAAGAGGTCGACAAGCTGAAAGAAGAGCTCAAAGCTCTGACCCAAAAGGAGGTGCAGATCAACATCTTCGAGATCAAGCGCCCCGAGCTGGATGCCCGTCTCGTTGCAGACAGCATTGCCCGCCAGCTCGAAGCAAGGGTTTCTTTCCGGCGGGCTACGAAGATGGCCGTATCCTCAGCCATGCGGATGGGTGCAGAAGGCATACGGGTTCAATTGGCCGGTCGTCTTAATGGTGCTGAAATGTGCCGAACGGAACGCTTTATGGACGGAAGGGTCCCGCTTCACACCTTTCGGGCCGACATCGATTACGCATTGTCCGAAGCGCACACGAACGCCGGACGGATCGGAGTGAAGGTCTGGATCTGCAAAGGCGAGATCTACGACAAGGTCGATCTCACCCCGAGCACGGATGACAAAGGGAAACGTAGTGGAAAGCAGCGTGGAGGCGGTGCTAAAAAAGGATAAGGACCGAATTTTAAGTTATTAAGAGGGAACATGCTACAACCGAAACGACAGAAGTTCCGCAAAAGGCAAAAGGGTCGGGTCAAAGGTGTCGCCCAAAGGGGCAATCGTTTGGCCTTCGGGTCCTACGGTATCAAAGCCCTTAATTCCTGTTGGATCACGGCTCGTCAGATCGAGGCCGCGCGGATCGCGATGAACCGCTATATGAAACGGGAAGGAAAGGTTTGGGTACGGATCTTTCCCGATAAGCCTGTTTCTGCTAAACCGGCCGAGGTTCGGATGGGAAAAGGAAAAGGTGATATCGATCGCTATGTTTCCGTCGTCCATGCCGGGCGGATCATGTTCGAGATCGACGGCGTTCGACAGGAGGTGGCAGAAGAAGCCCTGCGGCTCGCGGCCCAGAAGCTTCCTGTGAAAGCTAAGATCACCCTTCGGGAAGACCTCGTTAAAACCTGATAGCAATGAAGACAGCAGAGATCCGGGAATTGAGCGACGTCGACATCCAGGAACGCTTGGAGAGCGAAGAAGCGGAATTGAAGAAGCTGCGATTGGACCATGCCGTCTCCGAGATCGAGAACCCGATGCAATTCCGCGACCGCAAACGGAACATCGCTCGACTGAAGACCGTGCTTCGCGAACGGGAGCTCGGCATCGAGCGAGCCGACCAAAAAGAAGGATCCTAAGTCATGGCGAACGAGCAGCAGCAACGCAAAAACTACCGGAAGGAACGCTTGGGCTATGTGACCAGCAATAGCATGGACAAGTCCATCGTCGTTGCCGTCCGGCGAAAGAAAAAGCATCCCAAGTACGGGAAGTTCATGAACCAGACCTCGAAGTTCAAGGCGCACGATGGGGAGAATGATTGCAATGTGGGCGATTACGTTCGCATTCAAGAGACCCGGCCCTTGAGCAAGAACAAGACCTGGCGCTTGGTCGAGGTCATCGAACGGGTCAAATAAAGAAGGATGATACAGCAAGAGTCAAGGCTCAAGGTAGCGGACAATACGGGAGCGAAGGAAGTGCTATGCGTGCGGGTCCTCGGAGGGACGAAGCGCCGTTATGCCACCATCGGGGATCAGATCGTGATCACCGTGAAGAACGCCCTCCCTTCCGGGAATATCAAGAGGGGGACTGTTGCGCGGGCTGTCATCGTGCGCGCCAACAAGGAAGTGCGGCGCCAGGACGGTTCCTATATCCGCTTCGACGATAATGCCGTCGTCCTTTTGAATCAAACGGGTGAAATGCGGGGAACGCGGATCTTTGGGCCAGTAGCCCGCGAATTGCGTGAGCGAAGGTTCATGCGGATCGTGTCATTAGCCCCGGAGGTCCTTTAAAGCTACGAGCGATGAAAAGCAAGAAAAAGTCCCATATCAAGAAAGGCGACACCGTCAAAGTACTGACCGGCGTCTCCAAAGGACAGGAAGGACGTGTGCTCTCCATCGATCCGGACACGGAACGTGCAGTGGTCGAAGGGATCAATATGCGGTCCCGCCATCAGCGTCCTTCCCAGGAACACCCGCAAGGGAATATCGTGAAGCAGGAAGGGTCGATCCACATTTCCAACCTGATGCTGGTGGACGCTAATGGAGAAGCTACCCGAGTGGGTCGGACCAAGGATGAGAACGGAAAGTCCGTTCGCTATTCCAAGAAAACCGGCGAAACGATCAAGTGATGGA
>CAZIDL010000020.1:0-37345 GCA_964537825.1 uncultured Weeksellaceae bacterium | reverse complement strand
GGAAATCCACCTTCCTGCGAATGTTCAACCGGATGAACGATTACATCGAAAGCTTCTCCATGAAAGGGGAGGTCTTCGTCGACGGGCACAAGATCTACTGGAAAGGAACGAGCGTGGAGGAGCTCAGGAAAAAGGTGGGGATGGTCTTCCAAAAGCCCAACCCCTTTCCCAAATCCGTTTTCGAAAACGTCGCTTATGGCCTTCGGATCCAAGGGATCAAGAACAAAAAGTTCCTTCTGGAAAGGGTCGAACATGCCCTCAAGCAAGTGGGACTTTGGGAAGAAGTGAAGGACGACCTCAGCCGGAATGCACTCGCTTTATCGGGCGGCCAACAGCAACGGGTCTGCATCGCTCGGACCCTTGCGGTGGAACCCTCAGTGATCCTCATGGACGAGCCGACCTCCGCCCTCGACCCCATTTCTTCTGCCAAGATCGAAGAGCTGGCTTACGAACTGAAAAAGGATTACACGATCGTCATCGTTACCCACAACATGCAACAGGCAGGTCGCGTAAGCGACCGAACAGCCTTCTTCTATATGGGTGAACTGGTCGAATACGACGACACGTCCACGATCTTCACGAATCCGGAAAAAGAACGGACCCAGAATTACATAACGGGTCGTTTCGGTTGACCGACCCGATGCTTTTTGATAGCTTGTGCCAAATCCCCGGAATGACGGACGCAAAGGACATCAGAAATCGCTCGCAGCACTCCATGAGCCATCTGAGCACGGAACTGAACTTCCTGAAGGAAGACCTCATCGAGATGATGGCCACGATCCACGCTCAATTCGAAAAGGGCAAAGAGGCGATGCTGAACCGGGACCAGGAGCTGGCACAGGAGATCCGATCCAACGAACGGCGGGTCAATGCTATGGAGCTCAAGATCGACCGCGACTGCGAGAACATCCTCGCCCTCTTCAATCCCGTAGCGATCGACCTCCGCTTCGTGATGGCCTGCTTCAAGATCAACTCGGACCTCGAACGGCTCGGGGACAATGCCGACGGCATCGGACGTTACATCCTAAGCTCGGAAGAAAGCTTGGAGGATGAGGTGCTTGAAGAACTCCGCTTTAACGAGATGTACGACACCGCTCTCAATATGATCGAGGTGGTTAAAGAAGCTTTTGAAGAGGAGGATACCAAACTGGCGCGCAAGGTCTTTTCGAAGGACAGCATCCTCAACGAGATCAATGAGCAAGCTGCTGGAAAAGTCGGGGAATTGATCAAAAAGGACCCGTCCCGGGTGGATCAGTACATCTACATCCTCTCCATCATCCGAAAGCTGGAACGAGGAGGGGACCTCACCAAGAACATCTCGGAGGAGATCATCTTTTACATCGAGGCGAAGGTCCTGAAGCACAAAAAACAGGAGAAAAAGCGTTAAGGGAGGCTTTTTCCTTGAACGGCGAGGCAACTTCGTGCTCTTACTTTAACTTCCTGCTATGGAAGCGACCCTCCTTAGCATATTGGCCTTCATCGGGGCCCTGGCTCTCTTCATTTACGGCATGAAGATACTGAGCGAGGCGAGCCAGAAGCTGCTCGGCCAACCTCTGCGGGATTTTTTGAAAAGTTCGACCTCGAGTCCGGCCGCTGGTGTTCTCACAGGCCTCAGTACTTCCTTTCTGATCCATTCCTCTTCAGCTACGAGCGTAATGCTGGTAAGCTTCGTGAACGCCGGATTCATCAGGATCAGGCAGGCGATGGGTGTGATCATGGGAGCCAATATCGGCACGACCATTACAGCGGCCATCATTATGACCCTTGGCTTCACCCAAGCCAAGATCGTTGCCTTCGCCCTCCCCCTCCTTGCTATAGGACTTCCGATCACCCTTTCCCGCAATGATAACTGGCGCTCTTTCGGCGAGTTCATCATAGGAGCAGGCCTACTCCTCCTCGGCATGGATATGCTCCAAAAGCTCTTCGAGTGGAGTGACACCCCTTTCTACGAGAACCTAAAGGCCCTCATGGACATGGGAGGCTGGTCGATCCTGCTCTTCCTGATCTTCGGGGTCGGGATCACTTTTCTCCTCCGTTCATCCGCAGCGACCATAGCCCTTCTCCTGACATTCGCCACCTCAGGGGAATTTTCTTTCGAATTGTCCGTGGTGGTCGTGATGGGTGCCAATATCGGAACGACGATCACGGCCAACCTGGCAGCGGGTATGGCGAATATCAACGGAAAACGGACCGCCCTGATCCATTTCCTCTTTAACCTTTTCGGGGCCGTTTGGGTGATTCCGTTCTTCACCCCTCTGTTGCAGGGCATCGAAGGGATATTGCTGGAAACCGGGGCAGGTTCTCCTTTTGAGAGCAAAGAAGCGCTGATATGGGGTGTTATCCTCTTTCATTTCGGATTCAACACGGTGAACACCCTCCTTCTGACCCCCTTTGCAGGACCTTTGTCCAGCCTGATCGAGAAGTTGGTCCCCCCTAAAGGCGAAAAAGAACAGCGCGAACGATTGGAATACATAGATTCCGGATTACTGGCCACCCCGGAACTTTCCCTTATCGAAGCACGAAAAGAGATCAGCAAGTTCGGAGAGATCGTGCACCAAATGAGCGGTTTCGTCCGATCATTGATCCACTCGCCGGCTCCTGAGGACCAGCACGAATTGCTCAAAAAAGTGCGGAAATACGAGGAGATCACGGACCGGATCGAGATGGAGGTAGCAGATTATCTTTCGAGGATCTCGCGCGACGATCTAAGCATGGACTCTTCACTCCGCATCCGAGGAATGATGAGCATCGTGAACGACCTGGAGCGGATCGGGGACATCCTCTACCAGATGTCCCAACACCTCGAACGCAAAGCGCGCGAGCGGCTTTGGTTCACACAGGAACAGCGAGAGGGATTGAACTCCATGTTCGAGTTGCTGGACCAGGCCTTCAACATCATGCGGGAGAACCTCGACAGGGACCCCGCGGAGGTGGAACTGAAAAAAGCCCTTGAAAAGGAAAAGGAGATCGATGCCCGCAAAGAGGAATTACGAAAAGCCCATCTTCGGAAGATCGAAGAGGAAGAGTACAACATCAAAAGTGGATTGATCTTTCACGATCTCCTCACCTCCTGTGAAAAGGTGGGCGATCATATCATCAATGTTTCCGAAGGCGGGACCGGCAAGGTCTGACGCAAAAGGATCCATTAACTTCGTTCCCATGGCAGAACGCCGAAAAGCTCGCTTCGAAAGCCTCTTTCTGGAGGAGATCGCTTCCTTATTCATGAAGCACGGGAACGAATGGTTCGGGACATCCATGATCACCGTTTCCGAAGTCCGATTCTCGAAAGACCTCCGGAACGCCAATGTCTACATCAGCCTCTACGGATTCAAGGACCAAAAAGCCCTTTTCCAAAGGATCCTGGAGTATAAAGGAGCATTGAAGCGGGAACTTGGAAAAAAGGTTCGGCATCAGCTCCGGAAGATGCCCGAGATCGAGCTCCACCTTGACGATTCGATCGACCGGGCAGCTCGCATCGATGAGCTCTTAAAGGACTGAAGCTTCCGCTTCTTCTGCGTTGAACTTCCCTTTCTACATAGCCAGGCGTTACCTCTTTTCGAAGAAGTCGCACAACATCATCAATGTAATATCCGGGATATCCGTCGTTGCTATAGCTTTTGCGACCATGGCCATGGTGGTCGTCCTTTCAGCTTTCAATGGTATCGAGCGACTCGTGGACAACCTTTATAGCACATTCGATCCAGACCTTAGCATAGAAGCGGAGAAGGGGAAAGTTTTCCACGAAGACTCGCTCGATATCGGTGCCATCAGGAAGCTGGAAGGCGTGAACGCACTTTCCCGGACCATCGAAGAGAACGCCCTCCTCAAACACGAAGGCGATCACGTGATCGCCACCGTTAAGGGCATCGAACCCGTCTTCCTCGAATTCAGCGGACTGGATTCGATGGTGATCTCGGGGGATGCACTGCTCAAAGGGAAGGAAGGGAAAGCCCGGAGCATCCTCGGCCTCGGGATCAAAAAAAAGCTTAACATCCCCATTTCCCCAGCCTTTCCGGAATCCATTCGCATCTCCGCCCCGAAGCGAGAAAAAGAGATCCACCGTTACAAGGAACGGGCATTCCGACAGGAGCATATTCCGGTCGGGGGGGTCTTTTCTGTGAACGTCGATTTCGACTCCCGCTATATCATCACACCTCTGGATTTCAGTGAAAAACTCTTCGGTTACAACGAGGAGTGGAGTGCCGTGCAGATCGACGTGGGGGAAGGCCACGCCCTGGAAAAAGTGAAAGCGCAGGTGAAGGGAATAGCAGGAAAAGCTCTTCAGGTGCGGACCCGCTACGAGAAAAACCGGCTCCTTTACAAGACGAACCGGACCGAAAAATGGATCACTTTTCTCATCCTTAGTTTCATCCTTGTGATCGCGACCTTTAATATCATCGCCTCTCTAACGATGCTCATCATCGAGAAAAAAGGGGACATCAAGATCCTTCAGGGAATGGGAGCTTCCAAATGGACCATTCGACGGATCTTCTTCACAGAAGGTCTGATGATCAACCTTTTCGGAGGCCTTCTCGGGATCGGCGTAGGGATCCTGCTCTGTCTGGCCCAGGACGCCTGGGGGCTTGTTAGACTACAGAACGCTGTAGTGGACCATTATCCCATTGCGTTGCACGGACTCGATGTGCTGGCAGTCCTGGGGATCGTCCTGTTGATCGGCCTGCTGTCCGCTTACTTTCCGGTCCGCCTTCTGACGCGCAAATACTTCAGGTCCCGATGAACCTCATCGACGTGATCCTGCTGGTCCCCCTATTATGGGGTTGCTACAAAGGCTTCAGTAAAGGGCTCGTTTTCGAGTTGACCACTTTCGCTGCCCTTTTCGCAGGGATCTACGGGGCTCTTCATTTCTCGGGTGTCGCGGAACCTTATCTTATCGCAGCATGGGGAGAAGAACCCGATCAGCTCCCTCTTATCGCTTTTGCGGTCACCTTCCTGGCGATCCTCGTTGGCGTACATCTCCTCGGACGCCTCTTAGACAGGCTGATGAAATGGGTCGCTCTAGGCCTGATCAACCGCATACTGGGAGCGGTCTTCGGCGTTCTGAAGATCGCCCTTTTCATGATGGGCCTTCTGATCATCGCTCGCTCCATGGATCCAGGAAAAGGGCGGATCATCCCCGAAGAAACCCAGGAGAATTCCCTACTGCTCTCCTATATGGACCGAGGCACCAAGAAGGTGATGCGTTACGATCTGGGTGAGGAATGGTCCTCCATCCGCGAGGCAACGGAAAGCTGATCCGTCATTACCTTGAGACCAGGCAGCTCATTGCCCTCGATGTATTCCAACATCGCACCCCCTCCGGTGGAAACGAAGCCGATCCGGTCGCGGAGCCCGAAACGATTGATGGCACCCAGGGAATCCCCCCCTCCAACAAGGGAGAAGGCCCCTTTGTCCGTCGCTTCAGCAGTTGCTTCAGCAATGGCAAGCGTCCCTTTCTGGAAGTTCTCCATTTCGAAAACACCCATCGGCCCGTTCCAGATGATAGTGGACGCATTCAGAAGCAATTCCCGATGTTTTTCGATCGTGGCCGGACCGAGGTCCATACCCATCCAGCCTTGCGGAATAGCATCGATAGGGCATTTGTCGATATTGGCCTCGTCCGAGAATTCGTCGGCAATGATCGTATCCTCTGGAAGATGAAGCCTGTTTCCGAATTCCTCAGCTTTCTCGAAGATCCGTTCGGCCATTTGGAACTTGTCCTCCTCCACCTTTGAATCCCCTGTCTCACCACCCTTCGCACGAACGAAGGTGTAGGCCATCGCTCCACCGATCAGGAGATGATCCACGCGTTCCAGAAGGCTCAGGATGGTACCGATCTTGTCGGAGACCTTAGCTCCACCGATAACAGCCACAAAAGGCCTTTCAGGGTCCAAAAGCGCCTTATCGATATGAGCCAGTTCGGCTCGCATCAAATAACCGAAAGCACGGCTCTCGGTTCCGAAGAACCTGGGGACCACAGCCACGGAAGCATGAGCCCTGTGGACCACACCAAAAGCATCGTTCACGTACACGTCAGCGAGCTTAGCGAGCTGTCCAGCAAATTCTTCATCCCCTTTCTTTTCCTCATCATAATCGCGGAGATTCTCCAAAAGGATCACTGAACCCGAAGGAGCATCGGCGACCTTCCTTTCCACCTTTTCCCCGATACAATCATCTACGAAATCGACTTTTACATCGAGGAGCTGAGAAAGCTCATCCACGATCCTTCCGAGAGAGCTCTCCGGATCCCCTTTCCGCTTAGGCCTTCCGAAATGGGACATAAGGATAAGGGTCCCCTTTTTTTCGAGCACTTTGCGAACGCTAGGGATCATCCCTCGGATCCGGGTATCATCCCTGATAGTACCGTCCTTGTTCAAGGATACGTTAAGATCGACCCGCATCAGAACCCGTTTTTCTTCGAGGTCGAGGCTATCGAGAAGCGGAAGTTCCATCATAACACGAACTTGCTGAAAGGGATGGCAAAAATACGCTTTTCGATGAGTCGGTCGATCCGATTCCGGAGACCGGAATAGCTACCTTTGGGACAGATGCGATTCACGGATCTTAAAGGACAGGAAACGCTTGCCGCTCAGCTGAAAAAAGAATTGCAGAGCGGACGGACGGCACATGCCTATCTGATCCACGGGCCAGCTGGGAGCGGCCACTTACCCCTGGGCTGGGGTTTTGCTTCCGCTCTTTTTTGTCAGGAACCTCTGGAGGGGGAAGCCTGTGGTGAATGCAACAATTGTCACCGGATAGCAAAGCTCGCTCATCCGGACCTCCATTTTTCCTTTCCGTTCATCAAACGTTCAGTAAAGCAGGAGAACAGTGAGCCCCTTCAATCCACTTTCAGGGAAGTCCTTTTGAAGGATCCGTTCATTTCGCTAGAACAGTGGTTGAGGGAAACGGGAGAAGAGAACAAACAGGGCGTGATCCCGGTGGCAGAGAGCGAGCGGATCGTGGAAAGCCTGAGCTTGAAAGCATACGAAGGGGGGAAAAAGCTGATGCTTATCTGGATGGCCGAGAAACTCAATCCAGAGGCAGCCAACAAGCTTCTGAAGATCCTGGAAGAGCCTCCACCGGACTCCATTTTCATACTTTTATCCGAGGATCCTTCCTCCATCCTCCCGACCATCCGGTCACGCACCAGGATCATGAGCCTCAAACCCCTGAGCGATGAGGATGTTGCAATGAACCTCGAGCATTGGTGTGAGCTCGACCGAGCTAGTGCTGAGCGGATAGCAGGCCCTTCGGACGGGAACCTCTCCCTTGCCATAGAGATCGCAAAGAACGGCGCCGATGGTGAGTATTTCCAGCAATTCACGGATTGGATGCGGACTTGCTTCAAGGGGAACATTCCCAAAGGGATGGAGTGGGTTGAATCGATCGCAGGAAAAGGGCGGGAATGGCACAAGGGTTTCCTCATATATGGACTCCACATCCTTCGCCAATGCATGCTCCATAACCTTGTGGACGGTTCGCGGGTCCGCCTGTCCGAAGAAGAACGCAGCTTCGAGGAAAAGTTCCGCTATTACGTACCCGAAAGCCAGCTTCCAAGGCTCAGCAGCATCTTCGAAGCGGGTTGTGCGGACATCGAACGGAACGGGAATCCCCGCATCGTCCTATTCGATATGACCCTTCAGCTCATCGATTCTTTCCGCAACAGCAAGAGCGAACACGGAGCGAGTTGATGCCCGCTCCTTTCTCGGTATCCCCATGTCATCCTAATTAAGCTTTTTGGGCCTTTTCTGAAGACCTCGAGCGCATCGGGATAAAATTCGGACCTTTGAAAATAGCAGCGAAGCTCTGCCAGAGGAATGAACAAACACTCCTTATCATGGGCTGCACAGACATGCTGAAAAGAAAAAGCGAACGCAGATGAAGAGCCATCGGCTTGCATGCCATTTGTTGCTCGGAAGCGTTCTGACATTCTTTTTCCTTTCCTGCGAAAGGAACGTGGTGTTCCAACAGATGAAAAGCATCGATGAAAAGTTCTGGCACGCTGAGGATACGATCACGATCGAATTTCAGGTAACGGATACGATCAACCCGCACGACCTTTACCTGAAGGTCCGGAACAACAAGAAATACCCCTATCGGAACGCTTATTTTTTCCTGGACCTGGAATTTCCGAACGGAAAGCATTGGCTGGACACCGTGGAATGTCGGCTGGCGGATGGCAAAGGCAACTGGACCGGCAGCGGGATCGGGAGCATCAAGGACCATAGCTTCCTTTTCATCCACAAAAAACGCTTTCCGATCACCGGGGAACATCATTTCCATATCATCCATGCCATGCGTAAGAAAAAGCTTCCCGGCATCGAGGATATAGGCCTGGGGATCGAGCGAACCCCGAAAAGAGAGCGCTGATAAAATCCGATGAGCAAGGAACTGGACCGAACCCAAAAAAGAAGGCGTCGCTTCAGGGTCTTTCTCCTTATCATGTGGGGGCTCTTCCTCACCCCGTTTCTCGTTATCGCCATCATGCTCATCCGGGCAGCGAACTCGGACCTTCCCGACTTCGAGGAACTGGAGGACCCTCAGACCCACCTGGCCACCCAGATCCTTTCAGCGGACGGAGAGGTGCTCGGTAAATACTTCCGGGAAAACCGGACCCGCGTCGAATTCGAGGACCTATCCCCTCATCTGGTCGATGCCCTTATCGCTACAGAGGACGCCCGTTATCACGAACATTCCGGGATCGATATCAAAGCCTTGGGCCGTGTGGCCTTTGGATTGCTGACCGGTGGAGATGCCGGAGGGGGCAGCACGATCTCCCAACAACTTGCTAAGCTCCTCTTCCACAAGCCACCTCCCAGCTTCTGGGGTCGTGTGGACCAAAAGTTCAAGGAATGGATCATCTCAACCCGCCTGGAGCGGCAATACACGAAGAAGGAGATCATCGCGATGTACCTCAATAAATTCGATTTCCTTAACAATGCAGTAGGGATCGAATCAGCAAGTCATGTCTATTTCAGCAAATCCCCGGATTCCCTGAACATCCAGGAAGCTGCGATGCTCGTCGGCATGGCTAAGAACCCTTCGCTCTTCAATCCCTTGAAAAGACCTGATACCACCAAGCATCGAAGGGAGATCGTGCTCCACCAGATGAAGAAATACGACAAGATCACAAAAGCAGAATACGACTCTTTGAGAAAGCTTCCTCTGGGTTTGAATTACCAACGCGTGGACCACCGGGAAGGGCCAGCCCCTTATTTCCGGGAACACCTGCGGTCGAAGCTGGGAGAGATCTTCACAAAAAAGAACGAAAAAGGGCAATACAAATACCGCAAAGGGGATGGGTCCCGTTATGACATATACAGCGATGGATTGAAGGTATACACAACCCTGAACGCAAGGATGCAGCGCCATGCTGAGAGGGCTGTTGAGCAGCATCTTGGAGGAGAGCTTCAGGAAGATTTCTGGGGGATCATCCAGGACAACGATCATCCACCTTTCTCCGATAAAGTCAGCAAAGAAAAGATCGACCAGGTGCTCCAAAGGTCCATGAGACGTTCGGACCTCTACAAGAGGTTGAAGAAAAGGGGAATATCGAAAGATTCGATCCGTAAGCTCTTCAATACTCCGAAAAAGATGGAGGTCTTTTCCTGGAATGGGCCGATCGATACGACGATGAGCCCTATGGACTCCATCCATTATTACAAGAGCTTCCTTCGCACCGGAATGGTGTCGATCGAGCCCAGCAGCGGCCACGTGAAGACCTGGGTGGGAGGGATCGATTTTGAGCATTTCCAATACGATCACGTTAGCCAGGGTCGCCGGCAGGTAGGATCCACTTTCAAACCTTTCGTATACGCCACAGCGATCCGCGAAGGATATCACCCTTGCTACAAGGTCTCCAACGTTAAGCATTGCATCGAGATCCCCGATCAGCCGGACTGGTGCCCTGAGAACGCCAGCCGGGAATACGGAGGGGAACTGACCCTCAAGTACGGCCTGGCGAACTCCAAGAACACCATTACCGCATGGGTCATGAAGCAGTTCGGTGCGGAGGCTGTGATCAAGCTTGCGCGCCAACTCGGGATCAAGAGCCCAATGGATACGGTGCCATCATTGGCACTCGGGGTTGCGGACATTTCCGTGAAAGAAATGACGAGCGCCCACGCATCCCTCGTGAACAAAGGGGTCCACATCGATCCGATCATCATAACCCGGATCGAGGACAAGAACGGGAACAGCATTTACGAAGTGACGCCCCGCACCCGGGAAGCATTGGACGAACGGACCTCCTACATCATGCTCGACATGATGAAGGGAGTCGTGGACGGCGCATATAATCCGACCAATGGGAAGCGAAGAGGAACTGGTATGCGTCTCCGTGGAAGGCGTCCCTATGCGGGGATCCAGCATCCGGTAGCCGGGAAGACAGGAACTTCACAGAACAATGCGGACGGTTGGTTCATCGGCTCCACCCCAGACCTCGTGACCGGCGTATGGGTGGGAGCAGAGGATCGCAGCGTGCGATTCGGAAAACTGCAAACCCGGATGGGACAGGGGGCGAACACAGGACTTCCGATCTGGGGCTATTTCATGAACAAGGTGTACGAAGACCCCAAGCTCGATATCTCTACCGAAGATTTCGAAAAACCGAAAGATGAGCTGGACATCACCATCGACTGCGAAAAATACCTTAAAGAGCAAGAAGGACAAAAAGGTCCCGATTGGGGGAACTGACCGATAATCCCTCCTTCTTTTCTAATTTTCGAAAAAAGCCTTCAGCATATGGATCGGGAAGCACTAACACGGGCCGGAATGGATCCCGAACGAGCGGACCGCGTGATCGAGGTCATCGAAGCAGAAAGCGCCGACCCTCACCGCTGTTGGGAAGACCTTAAAGGCATCCTTTCTCCGGACACTCCCCAGGAGGCCTTGGTAAAGGTCTTCATGGAGGTCTTCTCCCAGGACGATCGCTTCTCTGACGCACCTAGAGCTTGGGAACCGAGCGGAAGGGAGCGAGCTGACTCCAACATATCAGCCTTTTGTGAAAAGACAGGGAACGGTGGGTTAGAAGAACTTTTCGAATGGTCATTGACCGAGCGAGAAGCATTCTGGAAGGAAATGACCGAAACGCTCGGGATCCATTTCAAACAAGCTCCTGAGAGGACGCTGGAACTTCCTGAGGGGTTGGAAAAACCCGACTGGTTCCCGGGGGCTTCTTTCAACATCGTGGATGCCTGCTTTCAAGCCGATCCGAAGGAGACCGCCATCGTATACAAAAAGGAGGGTGGGGCATTAGAGAGCTGGAGCTACGCGGACCTTCGGGAAATGTGCAACAGAGTTGCTAATGGACTGAAGGCCCTTGGCTTTACGAAAGGGCAACGGGCGGTGATCGATATGCCGATGACCGCAGAAGCAGTGGCCATCTACCTAGGGGTCGTTAAACTGGGCGGAGCGGTCGTATCGATCGCAGATAGTTTAGCACCTGCCGAAGTAAAAAAGCGAAGCGATATTGCCAAAAGCGACCTCTTCTTTACCCAATACCGGGTGCTAAGGGGAGGTAAAGAGATCCTCCTTTACGAAAAGCTTCTGGAAGAAGATATCCCCAGAACTGTTGCCATACCAGGAAAAGAGGATGATAAAATGCCTGGTTTGCGCGATGGGGACCTATCCTGGGAGGAGTTTCTCGGGGATCCGGACGAAATGGATTCCGAACCCTGCAGCTCTGAGGAAGTTTGCAATGTGCTCTTTTCGTCCGGGACGACGAGCGATCCAAAAGCGATCCCATGGACCCATTCAACCCCTATCAAGGCAGCAGCGGACGGGTACCTTCATCACGACATCAAACCAAGGGAAGTGATCGCATGGCCGACCAATATCGGTTGGATGATGGGGCCATGGTTGATCTTTGCATCCCTTATCAACAAAGCTTCGGTCGCGCTCTATTACGGAGCCCCTTCAGGAGAGGATTTCGGACGCTTCGTTCAGGATGCGAAGGTCAACATGCTCGGCGTGATCCCGAGCATGGTCAAGAATTGGATCCGCTCGGGAAGTATGGAAGGACTGGATTGGAGCTCCATCAAACTCTTCAGTTCCACCGGCGAGGCTTCCAACCCTCAGGATTACTTATGGCTGATGGCCCGCGCCGGTTTTCGGCCAGTGATCGAATATTGTGGAGGGACCGAGATCGGTGGTGGTTACGTTTCAGGGACCATCATGGAACCCGCTTCCCCAGCAAGCTTCACCCGCCCTTGTTTCGGGCTCGATATGGCACTCGTCAACGAAGAGAACGAAATATCCGAAGAGGGAGAGGTGTTTCTGGTACCTCCTTCCATTGGCTTTTCCAATACGCTGCTTAACAAAGACCACCACAAGACCTATTACGAAGGTACTCCTGCCGTTCCAGAAGGGACCACAGGGGTTTCAGGGGTTCCCATCGAAGACCAAATGCGCTCCCTCGATACCACCCCGATCCTCAGAAGGCACGGGGACCGCATGAAAGTCCTGCGGAACGGCCTGCTTCGCCCGCAGGGTCGGGCGGATGACACGATGAACCTCGGGGGCATCAAAACCAGTTCTGTCGAGATCGAACAGATCCTGGACCTCCTGGATGGTGTAAAAGAGACCGCTGCTATTGCAGTAGAACCTCCAGAAGGCGGACCGAGCCAGCTCGTGATATACGCCGTTACGGATGAGGGAAAGCGGGAAGAAGAACTGAAAGCTGCTTTTCAAAAAGCGATCAAAGGGGAGCTGAATCCACTCTTTAAAGTGCAGGACGTAGTGATCCGCGAACAATTACCGAGGACGGCATCCAATAAGATCATGCGGCGGGTCCTTCGCCAGGAATATCAGGAAAAGGCCTGACCATCCATCAGCCTTTCCGTTCCATCATCATTTCAGCGATCTGGACGGCGTTCGTAGCAGCTCCTTTATGAAGATTATCGGCTACGATCCAAAGATCCAGAGCGAAATCCTTGGTGGTATCCCTGCGTAGGCGTCCCACGAAGACCTCATCGTTCCCTTCCGCATGACGGGGCATGGGATATTGATTGGCATCGGGGTTGTCCTGGAGTTTGACGCCGGGGGTTTCCGATAAAAGACGCTGAAGATCACCGATCTCGAATTCGCGCTTCAATTCCAGATTCACAGATTCCGAGTGCCCGCCTTTGACCGGAATGCGGGCCGTGGTGGCTGTAAGCCGCAGGGAAGCATCGTTCAGGATCTTCATCGGCTCCCTTATGAGCTTCATTTCCTCCTCCGTATAACCGGTATCGAAAAAGTCTCCACAATGCGGAAGGCAATTGAGATCGATGGGATAGGGATAGGCCTTCTCGGGATGCTCTCCCCTTCGTTCTCCCATCAACTGGTCGAGGGCTTTTTGACCAGAACCCGTGACCGACTGATACGTGGAGACCACCGCACGCTCCACCCCATAGGCTTCATGGATCGGGGCCAAAGCCATAACGAACTGGATCGTGGAACAATTCGGATTGGCGATGATCCGCTCCGCTCCGCTTAGCTGAGCACCGTTGACCTCTGGCACGACGAGCGGAACCCCTTCCTCCATCCGAAAAGCCGACGAATTGTCGACAACGACCGTTCCCCGGTCTGCAAACCCCGACGCCCACTCCCGGGCGATCCCACTCCCGGCAGAAAAGATCGCAATGTCCGGACAGGCCTCCATCGCTTCATCCAAGCGTCGGATCGGATATGCCTCCCCGCGGAATTGGACCTCCTTTCCCTGCGACCGCTCGGAAGCAACGGGAATAAGGTTGTCCACCGGGAATTCCCGTCGCTCCAGTACGCGAAGAAGCACCTGTCCGACCATGCCGGTCACACCTACAATAGCTAGATCCATAGGGCTGAGCAATTGAGCTTTCCGCGAAGCTACAAGATCCCTCCACACCGTTCAACGCAGGAAAAAGGACCTGAACTTCTTTTGGATCGTGCGTTCTTTCCTTCTTATCATAACGATCTGTTGGAGTCCGATCCTCCAAGGACAAGTTCAAGACTCCTTTGCAGACGGGAACCTGGATCAAAACCCGACTTGGATCGGCGATAGTGCGGATTTCAAAGTGAACCCAGCAAAGGAACTGCAACTCGATGCTCCTTCCCTGGACGCTTCATCATCGCTGGTCACAGCTTCCCAATCCATCGGTGGAGCGGAATGGCGATTCTTTACCCGCCTGGCCTTCCCTCCCTCCGGATCCAACTACCTGGACGTGTACCTGACCGCTTCTGACCCCAAGCTCGATTCCGCTCAAGATGCCTATTTCGTTCGGATCGGGGACAGCGAGGACGAGGTATCCTTGTACCGGCAGAACGGGAAAAAGAAGAGCAAGCTGATCGATGGGAAGGACGGGCGAGTGGACCAGGATCCGGTAACCCTGAGCGTTCGCGTTACCCGAACGGGAACAGGGCATTTCGAGCTGGAACTGGACACGGGTGGCGGATCGAACTTTCTTTTCGAAGGAAGTAGCTACGATGCTAGCGTGCAGAAGAGCACTTATTTTGGATTTCATTGCCAATACACCGCAACCCGGTCCGATGCTTTCTTCTTCGACCGGATCGAGGTGAGCGGCTCACCGTTTCAGGACAGCATCCCGCCTCAGATCGAAGCTTTCAAGGACCCAAAAAAGGGAGTCCTGGAATTGCATTACGACGAAGCGCTCGATCCTGCCTCCTTCCAGGCCAAGGCCTTTGAGCTCCTTCCCTTAGGGATCGGCCCGGATTCCTTGCTCTTAACCGCCGCGGACCACAAGCTGACCCTTTTCTTTCCTTCCACTCTTCAGAACGACAGCAAGTACACCCTTTCCGTCCCTTCCGTAAAAGATACAGCCGGAAATCCCGCCGCACCCGAACAACTCCCTTTCCATCACCTGATCCCTGCTTCTCCGGAAAAAGGAGCGGTCGTGATCAATGAGATCATGGCCGACCCCTCACCCCCCGTAGGGTTACCCGACGGGGAATACCTCGAGCTCCATGCAGCGGACAGCCTGATACAGGACCTGGAAGATTGGACGCTTATCGTCGACGGCGACAGTTCAAAACTACCACAACGGACCTTGCGTCCCGGGGATCGCGTTCTGCTCATCGAAGCCGGGGACAGTTCGCTCTTTACCATTCCTAGCCCCCTTCTTCTGAACCCCCTGCCGTCGCTGACCAATGGTGGTGAGAGGGTGGAGCTCTTGGCAGAAAACGGCGAACGGATCGATCAGGTCCACTATAAGGACGATTGGTACGGTGATAAAACCAAAGAAGACGGGGGCTGGTCCCTCGAAAGGATCGCTCCCGGATCCCTCTGTCAAGAGCAGGAGAACTGGAAGGCCTCGACGGATCCTGAAGGAGGCACACCGGGTGCGATCAATTCCTTATACGACCCTTCCTACGACACCAAAGCTCCGACTATCAAAGGAGCACACCCCTTGAACGCATCTACGATCTTGTTGCGTTTTGACGAAGGAATATTCCCGGACACGGCTTTAAAAGAATATTTCAGCATCCCGAAGGGGCCGGACGTGGACACTGCTTTTCGAACGAGCCTGGGTCATCTTCGCCTGAGAACGGAGAGCTCATTGGATACCGGGCGTAGGTACCATCTAAAGTCCGACCGGGTCCCTGATTGCTTTGGGAATGAACAGGGATCCCCATTGAAAACTTCTTTCCTGCTTCCTTACGGAGCCCGAAAAAAGGATGTAGTGATCAACGAGGTGCTCTTCGATCCCATGCCGGATGGAGTGGACTTCGTAGAGTGTTACAATCGTTCCGAACGCACCCTGGATCTGAGCGACTGGACCCTCGCAAGCTTCGAAGACAGCATAACGGACCGTGAAAAAGTGCCGGGACGCGAACAGCTCATTCCTCCGGGCAGTTATCGTTTTTTGACGAAGGATACGACGATCGTTAAGGAAGCACATCCCGGAACTCCTATAGGCAGGGGGGTTGCTATGAAGGAATTCCCTACTTATACCAATGATAGTGGGACCGTGGTCCTTCTGAACCAGCAGGGTGCGCTCCTCGATCGCTTCGCTTACAATGCAGGAATGCACCATTCCCTCCTTCAGGAACAGGAAGGCGTATCCCTCGAACGGATCGACCCTGAAGCACCGACCGATCATGAGGACAATTGGCATTCAGCGGCATCATCAGTGAACTACGCCACGCCAGGGGAAAAGAACTCCCAATTCAGAAGCTCGGCTAAAGATATCTGGAAAGCCCGGCTCTGGACTGAACCTGAAGTCTTTTCACCGAATATGGATGGGGACCGGGATCACCTAAAGGTCCGTTACCGCTTTTCCAGACCGGGGATGAACTGTTCCCTTCGTATCCACACAGCAAGAGGGAGGGTAGTGAAAGAGCTTGCCGATGGTCAACTCCTGGGACGGAAAGGGAGTTTCACCTGGTCAGGGACCCTGAAAGACGGTTCTAAAGCCCCGATCGGGATCTACGTTATCCTCCTGGAATGCATCCACCCGGACGGTAAAAGGGTAGTGGAAAAAGAGACCTGCGTGGTCGGAACGCGATAGATCCGAGGGTAAGCGCTTATGTGAATCGCCGAAGGATGCTGCGAACCTCCGAGGAAAAACCGCCCCCGAAAAGATTCACGTGTACCATGAGGGGATAGAGATTGGCCAGATCGAGCCGTTCTTCCCAACCCTCTTCCAACGGATATTCGGCATCGTAGGCCCGATAAAAGCCATCCCCGAAACGACCGAAGAGCGTGCTCATCCCCAGGTCCATTTCCCGATGACCGTAATAGACCGCAGGATCCACGATGCTCGGACTCCCTTCGGGACCGACCATATAATTCCCGCTCCAAAGATCCCCATGGATCAAGGCCGGGGGCTCTTTTGGGAAAAGATCATCGAGCCTTTCGTAAAGCCTTTCAAAGGCCCTTTGATCCGAGCGGTCCATCTTCCCAGCATCCCGAACCATCTTCATTTGAGGCATAAGCCTCATCTCTGCGAAAAAGCTAGACCAATCCGGACGTTCCTCATTATACTGAGGAAGCGAGCCGATATAATTGTCATGATCCAACCCGAAACGATCGGCCGAATGCTTGTGCATCCGGGCCAACTCCTTTCCAAAACGTTCCCAGAACGCATTATCAGCCTTTCCTCCTTCCACAAAGGCCATCAGGATAAAAGCTTGCTCCCTCTCTTTTCCCGTCGCATAAGGCTCTGGGACCTCTATCTCGCCACTTTCCCTCATAAGGCGCAAACCCCGGGCTTCTGCTTCGAACATGCCCGGGAAACGCTCTGCATGATTAAGCTTTAGAAAATAGCGTCCTTTCCTGGTCGTGAGCCGATAAGCATCGTTGATACTACCACCACCCACCGCACGGACTTCTTCGAGGGACCCATCGTCATCCGGGTGCACGGCGTTAATCTCCTCAGCAATACGGGATCTTAAGGGCTCGGAGAGCATAGGCACAAATAACGGAACTTTCTTAAATTCGCGCTCAAAATGGGGAATTAGCTCAGTTGGCTAGAGCGCAACGCTGGCAGCGTTGAGGTCATCGGTTCGAGTCCGATATTCTCCACTACCCTCTCCAGAAAGGGTCAATAGAAGCTTTCCTCCCTTAAGCTCTGCACTTTTTCAAGAGAGACCTTTTTATCCTTTGATCCCAGAACCCCTTTCAAGGGGTCGCGTTCATCCTTTTTCCTTTTACCGTTGAACAGAACCCGTTCGAGTTTTCGCAGGTTCTCCCAGTACAGTCTTTGCTGCTCTATGATCCGCTCCCAACTGAGTCCGGGGATCTCCTTTTTGATGGAAAGGGATAGGTAGAGGCCTTCGATAAAAGCCCCCCTTACCATGTAATACCCGATCTTTTTATCCTTTTCTTTTTTAAGCTCTTTATGGACATCCTGGTAGAAGCGAAGCAATTCCTTACTCAAGGGAGCTTTTTGGTCGGAAAGTTCTTTCAGCCGTTCGACCCTTTCTTTTTCGATCAGTGAACTCAGAGAAAGTCCTTCCGATAATTTCCGAATGCTCTTCGCATACTCCTTTACACGTGCAGGATCATCGTGCAGTCCACTGTAGGCCGCATCTACAAGGATGCCACCCAATTTCGTCGCTTTTTCCTTTTTATAAGGGGATCCGGAGAGTTCTTCAGGACTTAACAAGATCTCCGAATGATAGTCCGTGGTCGCATTATAGATGTAAGTAGGAATTTGGGTGGGGGTGGGGAGCAGGAAAGCTTTGGGATCATCGAGGGTATCCATCTCCACTCCCTTTGCTTCTTCCACAGAACTTCTCAACCGCTCGTTCTTCCCTTTATCCGAAGAACACCCCTCGACGAGAAGAAAAAACAGAGCAAACAGCGCGAAAAGGAAGGAATGCCACTTCATTCCTTCTTCATTTTTTCAGAGGCCACAGCGCCCTTATTACTCACCGCTCTTACGACATAAACCCCCGGACTAAGGTTTTCATCGGTGTCGATGAAGAGCTCAGAAGAAAAGCCGCCACTTCTTTCCATGTTGGTTTGGATCCGGTTCCCTGCTATATCATATAGCCGGACCTGAAGTTCACCATCCTCCATACGCTTCTCGCAATCCCCTTTAAAGCGAACCTTGCAGTTCCCACTGCAAGGGTTGGGCACGACCTTCATCTCACAATCCTTCCTACGGTCCTTTGCCTTGACCTCAGCCCTTCGGGGTCCATATTCAGTACGCTTCCCGTTCCGGTCGACTTGGATCAATCGATAATATTGACCCCCCTGCAGAGGATCCGTATCCAAATGCTCATAACTGTGGCGCTGGACAGAGGTCCCCTGCCCTTCTATTCTTTTTATGGTCTGGTAATCGACCCCTCTCGAACTACGCTGCAAGAGAAAATGGTCGTTCCGATCCTCCGAAGCGGTCACCCAACTCACCCGGACCTTTTCTCTCTTAGCTTCAGCTTTGAATTCGAGGAGTTTCACCGGAAGCGGCGCATTCCCATTGCAATCACCAGTGCCGCTGAAATTGGAACAACCCGTTCCCCCTAAGTTCAAAGTCCCACTACCATCCGCAGATGACTTGTTCCCATTCTTCACCAGATCCTGGGTGACATCCGTTTCTCCATTCGTTGTGAAGGAACCCTGACCACTGATGGTAAGATCCCCTTCTACCCGCATTCCAGCGTCATCTTCGACAGTGACCTCTGCTTGGCCACTCACCTCAAGACCTCCCTTGATCTTCAAATATCCTTCGTTGCGAACCGTAATGCTACCACCACCGGATACATCGATGGCACAGTTCGCGGTGATCGTATCTCCATCGATCAGGATCTTGGAAGTGGTGTTGCAGGAAGGCGACCCTGCTTCGTTCCAGGCAGAGGCAGCCTGCCAATCCCCATCCTGTGAGGACGTGAAATCATAAGGCGGAGGAAAAGCTGCAACAAGAAAGCAGAAAGAAAGAACGATGCAGGTTATAGTCCAGAAGATCCTTCTCATAGTCCGAACTCCTTAGGATCCAAGATAAAACGATCTGAGCAGTTAACGAATATCAGCGAAGAAGGATGCGGATGTCCTTCTTCAGTTTTTCCATCGAGCGATCGGAGGTCCCATCATAGAAACCGCGCAACCTCCCCTTGCCATCCACTAAGATCACATTCTCGGTATGGATGAAATCGCTTTTGCCGCCACTTCCTTTCGTTCGGACCGCGAAATAAGAACCTCTGGCCAGGTCGTAGATCGTTTCCTTGCTTCCCGTCAGGAAATGCCACTGCTCGCCGGTGTGTTCATATTTCTGAGCGTATTCTTTGAGGACACCTACCGTGTCATAAGAAGGATCGACGGTGTGAGAAAAGAAGTTCACCTTTCCGTTCCCTTTAAAAGCTCCGGCCACCTCGTTGAGGTTGCTGTTCATTTTCGGACAGATCCCTTGGCAAGATGTGAAAAAGAAATTGATGACGTTCACCTTCCCTTCCATATCCGATCGGGTGATCGTATCCCCGTGTTGATCGAGGAGCATGAAATCATCGATCCGATGACCGCTTTGGACATCCTGCATCGAAGAGTCCACCAATTCCGGGTTCAATTCAGAAGGAGAATAGACGGGGAGTTCTTTCCCTTCCCGGATGATCTGAGAACCGATGTAAATGGCCCCGAAAGCGATCGCTCCGAAGATCAGGATCCGTATCAATAAGGCTCGATTCCGGCTCATGGCGCTGTCTTTACCGATGCAAAGGTACGAAGCTGAACTTCCTTAAAAGGGAGCTCCGCCTTGGATCCACGGTCCTACCGCTTCCTTAGATTTGTATCCACATCGAGCCGATCTCCATGCGCCGTGCTACTATTTTCTTTTTCCTGACCGTCCTCTCATTATCAGCTGGGTTCACACAGCATCCTTACCGACTCCCTCAGGCTTCCAGCGATATTCTCCATGACCTTGAATTGCCTCAAAAGAGCGGGAGGGTCCTTTATTTGGCCGCTCATCCCGATGATGAGAACACCCGCGTGATCGCCCATCTTTCACGTAAGGAACACATCCGATGCGCCTACCTTTCCCTCACCCGGGGAGGGGGTGGACAGAACCTGATCGGATCGGAAAGAGGGGAACTGCTCAGCGTGCTGCGGACCCAGGAACTCTTGCAAGCACGTCGTATCGACGGTGGTGAACAGTTCTTTTCACGGGCCAAGGATTTCGGTTATTCCAAACGCTCAAAAGAGACCTTTAAGATCTGGGGAAAAGATCGGGTCTTAAAGGATGTGGTTCGCGTTATCCGAGAATTCCGACCCCATGTGATCATCACCCGTTTTCCAAAAGGTGGTTATGAAGGGGGTCATGGACATCACACGGCATCTGCGATACTGGCTGAAAAGGCTTTTGGGATGGCCGGCGATCCTAAAGCCTTTCCTGAGCAGACGAATGAGATCGATCCGTGGCAACCGAAACGCCTCCTCTTCAACACCAGCACCTGGTGGGATAAGGAACTACCGGATCGAGTTGATGAAGAAAAGGACCTTTTTCGGGTGAACGTGGGAAAGTACGATCCTTATACAGGCCTATCCTATACGGAAATAGCTGCAGAAGCTAGAAGCATGCACAAGTGCCAGGGCTTCGGGGTTGAAAAGGAACGGGGAAAGGCATGGGAATACTTCCGGGTGCTCAAGGACCGGACGGACATAGAAGGAAGTCCCTCGAGCATCATGGACGGGGTCCAAACGAAGACCGGTCATTATAAGCGGCGGAAAGCATATGCCAAAGCGGTCCGAAAAGCCCGGAAACGATATCAGCCCCACCGGCCTGAAAAGATCCTTCCTACGCTTCTCAAAGCCTACAAGGCCATCGATACAGCAAAGGAACGGCGTTGGAAAAAAAGACAGCGAGCTCATCTTAGCCGTCTCATCCTCGCATGCAGCGGCACTTATATCGAGGCCACGACGAGAACCCCTTCTGCTTGTCCGGGGGATAGTTTCCACGTCGAACTGGAGTTCACGCATCGGTCGGATGTACCGATGAAAGTCGGGCAGGTGCAACTTGCCCAAAAGGACACAGTATGGGACCTCCGCCCTGAAGAGAACGTTCCATCCTTCCTGGAGATCTCTGCGACCGTTCCGGAAGATGCCAATACCAATACGCACCAATGGCTCGAAAAGCCCTCTAAAAAGGGAGTTTATCGCCCGCCGGAGAATGATCCCGCATCCATCGTGAACGCCCAACCCCCCGCAGCGATCCATACCACCCTGGAACTTCTTGTTGACGGGAAGTCCCTCCAGGTCCAGCTCCCGGTGGAGCACAAAACCCGGAGCAAGGTGCGTGGAGGGGTCTATGAACCGTTCAGGGTTCTACCTCCTATCACGGCGAACAGCTCGGGGAAGGCCCAGGTCTTTCCGGACGCTAAGGCGCGCGAGATCGAAGTAAGCTATCGGGCCCACCGTAGTGGGATCGAAGCTGAAGCTTCCCTCGATCTCCCAAAGGGTTGGGGATCGGAACCAAAGTCTCGGAAGCTCCGTTTCGAGAAGAAAGGGGAGAGCAAAAAGGTGAGCTTTAAGGTGAGCCCACCCCAAAAGGCTTCGAAAGGTAAATTGACCCCTTATGCCAAAGTCGATGGAGAACGCTACCAAAAGCGGGAGGATCGCATCAGCTACGATCACATAACCCCTCAGCTCGTGATCCGCGAGGCAGGGATCCAAGGGGTCCAGCTGAACATCGGCCAAAGAAAAGGGCGTGTGGCTTACATCATGGGATCCGGTGACGAGGTTCCTGAGGCCCTCGAACAATTAGGCTATTCGGTCGACCGCATCACCGCCCGCAAGCTCCGATCAGCCGGGCTGGAAGATTACGATGTAGTGATCACAGGTGTCCGAGCTTTCAACGTGCACGAGTCACTCCGCTACAACAACGAAGCATTATTCGAGTACGCTAAGGAAGGGGGACATCTCATCCTCCAATACAACAAGGACGACGATGCACTGGTAACAGACCGGATAGCTCCCTATCCCCTGGTCCCTTCAGGAGATCACCGGGTCACCGAAGAATCAGCCGAAGCAAAGCTTCTTCAGCCTGAACATCCCTTTTTCAACGAGCCGAACGAGATCCGTAAGAAAGATTTCGAAGGATGGGTGCAGGAAAGAGGGCTTTACTTCGCCAAGGAATGGGGAGATCCCTTTCAACCGATGATATCCTGGAAGGACCAAGGGGAAAGTCCGAAAAAGGGAGGGCTCCTTCTTGCAGAACATGGAAAAGGAACGATCGTGTACACTGGAATAGCCTTTTTCCGCCAATTGCCAGCGGGGGTTCCTGGTGCGTATCGTCTCTTCGACAACCTCGTTTCCTATGGGATCGGAGCCGGAAACCCCTGAAACGGATGGGGATGATATTCGGGCCTCGCATGATAAGGTACCCGAACCCGATCCTCCGCCTATCTTCTCCACCTGGAGAAAAGCCTATTTTTTCGTGATCGGCTTCCTCCTTTTTCTGATCCTCCTCTTTTACCTCTTTACCGTACGTTACGCATGAGCTGGGTGGACTGGACCATCATGCTGGGGGCCCTTTTCTTCATCGTAGGCTACGGTGCATGGAAGACCTACGGGAGCAAGAACATCCAAGGCTTTCTGAAGGGGGATAACACGATGAGCTGGTGGACGATCGGGCTTTCGGTCATGGCCACCCAGGCCAGCGCGATCACCTTTCTTTCCACTCCTGGCCAGGCTTATCTGGAAGGGATGGGTTTCGTGCAATTCTATTTCGGCCTCCCCTTGGCCATGGTGATCATATCAGCGGTCTTTATACCGCTATATTACCGGCTGAAGGTCTATACAGCTTACGAATTCCTCGAATCCCGCTTCGACCTTAAAACGCGTCTCCTAACGGCTTCCCTCTTTCTCCTTCAGCGGGGACTAGCGGCTGGTATTACCATCTATGCACCAGCCATAATCCTTTCACAACTCCTCGATTGGTCGTTGAACTTCACCATCCTGTTCATCGGGGTCCTCGTGATCATCTACACCGTTTCAGGAGGTACCAAAGCGGTCAGTCAAACCCACAAGCAACAGATGGCGGTCATCTTTGGCGGACTCATCTTTGCTTTTGGGCTCCTGATCTATTATTTGTCCCAGCATATCAGCCTTGGAGAAGGGCTGGAAGTAGCGGGGAAGATGGGCAAATTGGAAGCGATCGATCTCGAATTCGATCCTTCGACGAAGTACAACATCTGGTCCGGTTTGATCGGGGGGCTTTTTCTCCAATTGGCCTATTTCGGGACGGACCAGTCCCAGGTTCAGCGCTATCTGGGAGGAAGTTCCGTAAGGGCGAGCCGCATCGGGTTGCTGTTCAACGGACTCCTGAAAGTACCGATGCAGTTCTTCATTCTCTTCGTCGGGATCCTCGTCCTTCTCTTCTATCAATTCCACATGCCCCCCCTCCATTTCAACGAGGTGAACCAGCAAAAAGTAGAGAACTCCGAATACGGGGACGAATACGATGAACTCCAAAAGGAGCACCAAAAGCTTTTTAAGGAGAAAAAAGCCCTGATCGGGGAATTCGCTGAAGGGAAAAGCAATGCGGATTTCGGGGAAGAGCTGAGCCGACTGACCGCAGAACAGGACAGCCTCCGATCCCGGGCCAAAAGCCTCGTTAAAAAGGTTGATAAGAACGCTGAACCCAAGGACGATGATTACATCTTCGTCACTTTTGTCATGGATCAGCTTCCCATAGGGGTGGTAGGGTTGCTTCTGGCCGTGATATTCTCAGCGGCCATGTCCTCTACTTCTGCGGAATTGAACTCGCTGGCATCCACAGCTACGGTGGATATTTATAAACGAAAGATCCAAAAGCATGGGAATGAAAAGCAGTATCTACGGGCTTCGAGGCTTTCCACCCTCCTTTTTGGAGGGTTAGCGATCCTTTTTGCCGCACTAGCTTCGCTCTTCGAGAACCTGATCGAGGCGGTGAACATCCTCGGATCGATCTTCTACGGCCCCATTCTTGGGATCTTTCTCGCAGCCTTTTTCGTGAAGACGGTGAAAGGGAACGCGGTCTTCATCGCCGCCATCGTGGCCCAAGCTTCTATAGGACTTCTCTATTACCTGGGCGAGATAGCCATTTTCCCGATCAGCTATCTCTGGTTCAACCTGATCGGTCCGATCATAGTCATCGGCGTCGCATTGCTGATCGAAAGCTTAAAGGGACAAGGGCCGACCTCCCCATCTGAAGCCGAATCCTGATCAGCCTCCGACCTTATCTTCGAGCTGCTTGAGCCGCTTTTCCACTTTGTCCTTGTAGAAAAAGCTCTCCGCCTTATCCCCGAGTTCTTTGGCCTTTTTCATGCTTTTGTAAGCTTTTTCGAAGTTTTCCATCCGGGCGAGGAGTTCGGCTTTGATCCAGGTATTGTACCATCCCTGATCGAGCTCGATGGAAGTTTTCGCCCATTCCAACCCCTTTTCGTAGTGCTTTTTAGCCCGCAGGGTGTAACGGGCGGAATTGGCGTACTTACCCGGCACTTCTGACAAGCTCTTTTCGATATTGGCCATCGCGTGCTCGTCCGTATTGGTCTCCATATTGAAAGAAATTCCTGTCTTGGCCCATTGGAGCTCGATGCTAGCGCTCTTTTCATCGAAGTCCGAGATCAGGAAGGTCATCCGCTCCCGTTTCCGGGGAAGGTCCTTTGGTTCTACTTTGAATCGGCAGAGGTCGTGTTTCTTTTTGTGGTCACCCGTCCCCCATAGTTCCGTCTTCTTGTTAAGGATCACGGTCCATTGGTCCTTACCCGGAATGGTGAAGAGGGAATAGGTGCCCGAGGGGACCTCCTTTCCCTGAACCTTTACGTCCTTGCTGAACATAATGGTGGTGGCAGCATTAGCACCGGTCCGCCAGATCTTACCATAAGGAACGAGGCCTCCGAATATCTCACGACCCTTTACCCCGGGACTCGAATATTCGATCTTGATATCCGTCAATCCCACACGCTGCTCTACTTCAGCTTTTGGGCTTGGCTGAGGGAGCTCCTGAGCATGGACGGATGTGACAAAAAGAAGGAAAAAGAAGGAGATGGATGTGGCAATAGCTCTCATAGAATAAAGTTTCGACGAAGGTAGGAATTAAAGCTTCCCAAAGGACCCGTCTTTCGCTGAAGCGTTTGGTAGATAACCGCGAATATTCCTAAATTGCAGCCTCTTTAGCGATCAAACCTTATCGGGTCCATACCCTCTGAAAGCAAAAGGAAAATGAAAACCGAACCCGCTTCAGGAATCCCCGCCCGCCTTCTCCTATCATTCCTTCTCTTGTTGGGAAGTTTCGCCTGCACGCCCGGCGAAAAGAAGGAAGACGGATCGGACAATGGCAGGAGCGAAGAAAAGAGCGATCGAGCAAAGCGTGACCTAGAGGGAAAGGTCAGCAAACTCGTTCAAAAGAAATATGCGGCAAAAGGGGAAAAAGGTTCGATCGAAAAAGGGGAACGAGTGGGACCCGCTTTCGAGAACTTCGAGGTCCACTTCAACAAGGCGGGCATGAAGACCCGGGAGCTTTGGTTCGACAGCACCGATAAAGTCCAAAGGAAGGTCGAGATCCAGCACGATGAAAGCGGTGAACAAGAAAAAAGGCGGGTGGTGAGCAAAAGCGGGGACGAACCCCAAAACAAAACCCTTTGGAAATACGAGGAAGGGCGTGTTAAGGAAAAGCAGATGAAGACCGGAGCGGGGAAGCTCAAGTGGAAAGAGATCTATGAGTACGACACGAATGGACGAAAGGTCCGGACGATCCGAAAGAACGGAAAAGGCGAAAAGATCCAAAAGGTTGAATTCGAACGGGACCAGAAAGGTCGGGTCACGCAGGAGCTCCATTTGACCTCATCTGGTTCGCTTCAGCGCCGCACCAAGTACATGCGGGATGATAAAGGGCGCATAGCACGCAAGACTCACTATGACGACAGGGGAACCGAGACCGGACACTCGGATTACGCTTACAACGGTGAAGGGGATCGCACCCAGGTAAAGAAGTTCGATGAGAACGGAAAATTATCGCATTGGAGGGATTACAGCTATAACAGCAAAGGAGAGCTCGTCGAGGAACTTCACCGGAACAAGAAAGGTGAGGTCGTAAAAAAGATCCTCTATAACTACGAATACGATGAAAAAGGCAACTGGACCGAACGGATCACCTTGGTGGACGGGGATCCTCGCTTCGTGACCGAAAGGGATTACAGCTACGAGTGATCCCATTTCGGCGAACCCGCCGTTCTTCACATTCACCTGTGGACAAGATGCCTGCCTGATAAGCTGGCTCGACAGAGCGAAGGCATAGCTTTGCTCTTTGAGCTTTTATATGCCTTCTTCTAAGGATAAGCAAAAACGTACGCGATCAAGCCTCCGCTCCCGCTTGAACCTTCCGGTCTCGATCGAGGACCTTCGGGATAAGGAGTTCGCCGGGAAGCCCCTCGAGGAAGAAGAACGAAGAGCTCTGGAGAACTTTGACCGCTTTCGCGTGGAATACCTGGAAAAAGCGGAAAGCGATGAGGACTTCCAGGAACGCTATTTCCAGCTAAGGACCTGGGCCAACCTTCACTCCTACGAGGATTTCCTTTAAAGCCCCGCTATTCTTCCGGACCGCTAGCGATCCGCACACAAACGTTCTTGGGCTCCGTGAAGAAACGAAAGGCTTCCCATCCACCTTCTCTCCCAAGACCGGACTGCTTCATGCCGCCAAACGGGGTCCGAAGATCCCGCACGAGCCAGCAGTTGATCCAAACGATGCCCGCCTGCACCCTTTGAGCCACCCGATGCGCCCGGTCGAGATCTTTCGTCCACACCGTAGCTGATAACCCATAAGGGACGCTATTGGCGTAATGGAGCACTTCCTCTTCGCTTTCAAAGGGAGTTAGGGTGACCACCGGACCGAAGATCTCTTCCTGATTTGTACGACAGTCATAAGAAAGTCCTTCGATCACCGTGGGCCGGATATACCAACCGTTCGCATATTCCCCTTCCATACTCACTTCTTCTCCCCCACATAGGATCTTTCCGCCCTCCTCCTTAGCGAGCCGGATGTAGGACATGATCTTTTCCTTGTGATCCCCGGAAACGATCGCTCCCATATCGGCTTCTGGATCATCAGGGGTCCGCACTTTCATCTTCTCCGCCTTTTCTACAAAAGCTTCTTTGAATCGCTCATAGAGCTTGTTCTGGATAAAGATCCGCGAACCGCAAAGGCAGATCTCACCCTGATTGGCAAAAGAGCTTTTAAGGGTTGTCTTCAACATCCGGTCGAAGTCGGCATCATCGAAGATGATGTTCGGGTTCTTCCCTCCTAGCTCGAGCGAGAGCTTTTTGAACTGCGGAGCAGCTTTGCGCGCGATCTCAGCACCGGTCTCGGTACCACCCGTGAAGGCGATGGCTTTGATCCCTCGATCCGCCGTAATGGCATTTCCGACCTCCCCTCCTTTTCCGTGAACGATATTGAGAGCCCCTGGGAGGAGCCCGACCTCTTGGCAGATCTCCGAAAGAAGATAAGCGGTCATGGGGGTCACCTCCGATGGCTTTGCCACAACAGTATTTCCAGCAGCCAAAGCCGGTGCTATCTTCCAGGTGAACAGGTAGAGCGGCAGATTCCAGGGTGAGATACACCCGACCACCCCGAGTGGCTCGCGGAGCGTGTAGTTGATAGCCCTACCCTCCATATCGTGTGACTCGGAGGCAAAGTGCATGAGGCCGGTCGCGAAGAAGCGAAAATTGCTTGCCGCTCTCGGGATATCAACTTGCTTGGCCAGCCAAACGGGCTTCCCGTTGTCCCTTGACTCTGCTTGGGCCAATTCGTCCATTCGCTCTTCGATCCGCTCGGCGACCCGGAGCATGATCTTGGACCGCTCTTCCTTATCGGTCCAGGACCGATCAGCGAAAGCATCGAGGGCGGCCTGATAGGCCCTTTCAACATCTTCGCTCCCTGAATCCGGGATCTCGGAATAGACCTGTCCTTTCCCCGGTTCGTAGTTCTCCAGAAAATTCCCATCCAGCGGCTCGGTCAGTTGGCCACCGATGTAATTCAAAATACGCTCCATAAAGATCGCTAAAGTCGGTCCGGAACTTGAATTTCAGAAATGATATAGAAACCGCTCTTCCTCAAAGGTCCTTTACCTAAGTGCGAACTACCAAGAGAACAGAGCGCAGGACCTTTGGCACAATCTCCCTTTCCTGGTAGCTTCTCCTCGCCTTAGACCCTAACGCCTATCACGCATATATCGTCGATCTGCTCCAGGTTCCCTCTCCACTCCTCAAAAGTCCGGTCAATATAGGCCTTCTGTTCCTCCATGCTTTTATCGTGGATCGAAAGGAACAACCGTTTGAAGTTCGCGGTCTTGAACTTCTTTCCCCGATCCCCACCGAATTGATCCGGATATCCGTCCGAAAAAGTGTAGAGGGTATCACCTTTTTCAAGCTCGATGCTGTGGGAAGCAAAAGGCACCGGATCCTCCGTGTAACCGATGGCCTTTCGGGTCGCAGGGATCTCCAAGCCTCCTCCTTGCTCGAACAGCTTCCCCATCTCAGGCCACTCCTCTCGGTCGGGATTGACGATCCATAAGGGATTGTTCGCTCCCGCATAGTGGACCTTCTCTATCACACCGCTCTTTTCGCATTCCAAACAGCACAGTGCCAGATCCATTCCATCGCGGATCCGTTCCTCGCTTTGGAAGAAGTGCTCAGCTACGAGTTCGCTAAGCTTTTCCAGGATATCACCCGGATCTCTTAATCCGAATTCCTGGATGCAACGCTTCAGTCCATTGGCCCCGACGATGCTCACCATCGCACCCGGAACACCGTGACCCGTACAATCCGCTGCTGAGTAATAAACGTATTTCTTACCTTCTTCCTCCACCACATCCATGAAGTAGAAGTCACCGCTCACGAGCTCTTTCGGTTTATAAAGGATGAAATGCTCCTTCAAATGTTGGTGGAGGAGCTCTTTCGGCGGAAGGATGGCCTCCTGAAGTCGTTTGGCATAGTTGATCGAATCCGTGATCTCTTGGTTCTTTTCCTCCACGAGGGTCTTTTGGTCCTCGATCATCCGTTTTTGTTGCCGTGTGACCCTTAGCCGATTCACGACAATAAAAGCAAACACGAGGGTCATAAGAAGCCCACCGGCACCAGCGTAGATAATGATCCGCTGCCGACGGTTCCTTTCCCGGGCCAAGGCGGCCTGTTTCTCCTGTTCCTTGCGTTGTTCGAGCAGCTCTTTCTCGAACTTGTAACGGGCCTCTTGCTTTCCAAGCGCTTTTTGTTTCTCCTCATTGAAAACGCTGTCCTTAAGGCTGGTATAGCGCTCCAGCCAAGCCAGAGCACTATCGGAATTCCCCTTTTTCTGGAAAATATCGTGCAGTTGTTCGGAGGCTTTCATCCTTCTGGACATGGCCCCGATCTCGTTAGCTATCCGATAGGAGCGACGAAAAAGGCGGAGTGCTTTATCGGTATCCCCCATGCGCCATCGGACCTTACCTAAAGCTAACAAGCTGAAGGTCAATCCATGCTGGTCTCCCAAAGACTTACGGAGTTCAAAAGCTTTTTTCTGGACTTTTAGCGCCGAATCCAAAAGCTCTTCATGAGGGATCTTTTCTCCATCCCTCCCCCGTAAAAAAAGACTGTCCTTAGCAACTTCTTTTGAGGAGCTTTCCCGATCGTACCCTTTCAAATAAAGCCTTCCGATATTTCCCAAGGTGTTGGCCCTTCCTCGCTTATCTCCGAAGGTCCGCTTGATCCGGAGCGACCTCAAATGATACTTTAAAGCTTTGGAAAGGTCCCCTTTTTCTTCATAGGCCGTTCCGATATTTCCGAGGTTGTTGCCCATCAGTCGCTTATTGTCCAACTCCTTCGCGAGCTTCAGAGAGCGTTTATAGTTGTCCAGGGCCTTGGAATAATTCCCTTGCTCATGATAAATATTGCCGATGTTACCACGGTTATCGGCCATCAACTTCTTATCCCCCAATTCCTCAGCGATCCGCAAAGCATCGAAATAGTGTTCGAGGGCCTTGGGATAATGGCCTTTTTTGGCATAGACCGTCCCGATATTCCCGTGATTATTAGCGACCAACTCTTTATAGTCCAGATCCCTGGCCCTTCGAAGAGCTTTCCGGTATATATCGAGCGCTTTTGAATAATCCCCTTTTTCTTCGTTAACCACGCCCATATTGCCCAGGGTGGCGATAACGCCTCTTTGAGAACCGCTTTCCCTTCTGAAGTCAAGGGCTTTTTTCCAATGATCCAAGCATTTGTCAAGGTCCCCATGCACATAGTACGAAAGCCCCAAAGCATGATGGGCTTCCCCTATTCCTTCCTTGGAGTCATTCTTTCGAGCAAGGCTCAACATCCGTTCAGCATATTCCCTGGCCTTTTCAGGGTCCGAATACACCAGTTCCAAAGCCAAGGCTTTGAGGTCCTTAATACGCGTGGAATCGGGATGTTCCTCTTCCAATCGTTGCTCGATTGAATCCACTTTGTCATCCGCTGCTCGCAATGGATGCGTTATCAATGAGATGAGGATCAACCCGAGGATCGGTATCACGCGGAGCATAAGGAGAACGAGTGGGGATCTGGATCTATCCGGTACCAATTCGAGTGCGGGGCCAAAGAATAACTCCCCGCTAATTTATGAAGGTTTTAACGCCCCCCGTTGCCAGATCTTGAATGGTAAGACCTATTGGATCTTTCCTCCTAACAATTCGGGATAGCTATTTATCAAGCTGCTGGACGAGTATGGGACGGAATTTGATTTCCTGATCAAAGGGTTGTAAATTAGTTTCTTATAACCTCCCCAAGAGGCGCTGAACGGCCAACCTAGCCCCTCGATATTCCGTCATATCCCTAGCAAAGTTCAACCGACCATTATGAGAACACGCACCCTTTTCCTAGCACTCCTTTTTTTACCTTTTGCTGCGACCGCTCAATCCCTCCAGTTGGATTGGTCCCTGAAAGGAGGAGGTGACAGCACCGATCTCGCTTACGCTATAGCCGTTGATGATTCCGGAAATGTCTACTATGCGGGCTACTATACGGGAACGGCCTCTCTGGACCCCTCGGGCGGCAGCTCTTTTACTTCATCGGGAGGCCGAGATGCTTTTCTTGCCAAATTCGACTCTTCGGGGACCTATCAGTGGGCGATCGACATGAAAGGAGGAGGTGACGACCAGATCACAGCCCTGGTCCTTGATGGGAATGGTCATCCCGTGGTCGCTGGTGATTTCGAGCAAGACCTGGACCTCAATGGGCAAACCTTCCTGGGTTTCGGAAACTCGGATATGTTCCTGGCCAAATACGATGGATCCGGAAATTTGACCTGGAGTGGCCAACTAGGAGGTTCGAACCCCGAATATGCCACCTCGCTAGCTCTCGATCCTAGTGGGGATATATTCCTTACGGGATATTTTGCGGGAACTTCCGATTTCGACCCATCGTCAGGGAGCAGTGCGGACCTAACTTCTTACGGATCGGCCGATGCTTTTCTGGCTAAGTACGACCCCAGCGGGAATTACCTTAACGCGGAAAAATTAGGTGGACCGGACAATGACTACGGGGCTTCCGTAGCAACGGACGGGAACGGGAATGCCTATTTAACGGGGTTCTTCAAAGGGACCGCGGAATTCGATCCTTCAGGAAGTAGCAGTACCCTCACTTCCGGAGGGAGTAGGGATGTATTCGTAGCGAAATACAACGCCTCTATAGGTCTTTCCTGGGTCAAGCGCATGGGGGGGAATGATGATGACGTTGGGCGCTCGATCGAAAGCGATAGCAGTGGGTTGGTTTCTTTGACCGGATCTTTCAAGGGAGATATCGACCTCAAACCTTCGAGCGGAGGGTTTGGCCCCTACACTTCAAAAGGCCAGAACGATATTTTCGTAGCTGGCTTTTCTGCGAATGGCAACATCTTCATGGGCAATACGATGGGAGGATCCGGTGACGATATCGGGAATGGCGTGGAGCGGGATCCTTCAGGGAACACCCATATAACAGGGACTTTTGAAGGAACGGTGGATTTCGGCTCTTTCAACCACAGCAAAAAACTGAGCTCCAGTACAGGACCCAACATCTTCATAGCCAAATACGGTCCTTACGGGAACTTTGGTAGGGCTGTGGACCTGGAGGGAGATTCTTTTTCGTACGCTTCCTCCATGATATTGAGAGAAAGCGATGAAGCCCTCCATTTAGCAGGAGGTTTTGCCGATACACTGGACACCGATCCGACGAGCACCGACAATTCGTTGATAGCAACCGGGAGTAAAGGAAATCCCGACGCTTTCCTTTCCAAATACCAAACCCCTCCCTGTACCACGGACCTCACCCTGAACGTTTCGGATGTTTCATGTGCTGGCAATAGTGATGGAAAAGCGGAAGCGAATATGAGCGGAGGTACTGCGCCTTATACTTATATCTGGAGCGGGGGCGATTCAACGAACACGGTGGACAGCCTTTCAGCTGGCACGTACCTTCTTTCGGCTAGAAGTTCTGAAGGGTGTATCGAAACGGAGATCTTTGAGGTTCAAGAGCCACCTGCTCTTTCCGTATCGTTGAGCGGACAGGATGCGACGTGCAATGGAGTGGATGATGGGAAAGTGACAGCTTCTCCGAGCGGAGGGACGAGCCCTTATTCCTATCAATGGTCGAACGGGGATACAACTGCCACGATCGACAGCCTGCCCGCAGGCACTTACTCGGTCACGGTAACGGATAGCAATGGATGCCAAAGCTCGGCTTCCACCACCATCGGTACCCAAACCTCTGTTTCGCTGTCCACCAGCGTGACGGATGCCGAATGTGGAAAAGCCAACGGGAGCGCTTCCGTTTCAGCATCGGGGGGCACTTCGCCCTACTCCTACATCTGGTCCTCCGGGGATACCACGGCCACAGCCGACAGCCTTGCTGCCGGCACCTATACGGTCCAGGTAACCGATGATATAGGCTGCGAAGCCTACGCATCAGTGAACGTGAACAATTCAAGCGGGGTCACGGCCAGCATCAATGGTTTAACGCACGTCACTTGTCCAGGAGACTCCACTGGTGCCATCGATATCAGCGTGAGCGGAGGAACGACGCCGTACGAATACCAATGGAGCAATGGAGCCACTTCTCAGGACCTTTCCAACATTCCCGCGGGAACCTACCAGGTCGAGGTGATGGACGCCGACAGTTGTAAGAGCATCGTGAAAGCGGATGTCACCGAACCGTCCCCTCTCCAGTTGAGCACCTCGACCGTGAACGCAAATTGCGGCGCTAGCGATGGTGAGGCCTCTGTAAGCGTGAGCGGTGGAACCCAACCTTACTCCTATCAATGGTCCAGCGGTGGGAGTTCCGCTACGGACTCGGGACTTGCGGCTGGAACTTATAGCGTGACGGTCGTCGACTCCAACGGATGCATGGATTCGGCCACCGCCTCGATCAGCGAGAACGGCGGACCTAGCGTGACCATCGATAATATATCGAATACGGGTTGCGCCGGTACGGACGGTTCGATCTTCCTGACCGTTACGGGTGGTAGCACTCCCTACGACTTCATGTGGTCCAACGGGGACACGACCGAGGACCTTACCGGGGTCGGACCTGGAAGTTACACCCTCACGGTCACGGACAGTGCGGGGTGTCAGGCCGTGATCGATACGACCATCGGCACCACCATACCCCAAGTTCCTATATGCGTCGTATCAGTGGACAGTTCAAGCGAACACAACCTGGTGATCTGGGAAAACCTTCCGGACCCTTCGGTCAAAGCCTACAACATCTACAAAGAAGGTGTGACCGCAGGGTCTTATTCCAAGATCGGGACGGTGCAGGATTCAGCCCTGAGCACGTTCATCGATACGAACTCCGATCCCGAGGCCCAGGCTTATCGATACAAGATCTCCACCGTGGATTCCTGTGGGAACGAATCCGCTTTGAGCCCCAAGCACAAGACCCTTCACCTCACGGTCAATAAGGGGGTGAACAACAAGATCAACCTCATTTGGGATGATTATATAGGCTTCGCTTATCCCACCTTTTACATCCACCGTTACACCGATTCAACAGGATGGAAGAAGATCGATTCGCTCGCTTCTTCGGACCATTCCTACACGGACGCAAATGCTCCTGCCGTACAATCCCTCCGGTACAAAGTGTCGGTCAGGGTCCCATCCGGAGGCTGTACCGCGACGCGCGCCAAGGATTACAACAAGTCCATATCGAATGCGAGCCTCGTGCCCAACGATACTTCAAGTACCCAGGACAGTACCTCTTTTATCCAAAACCAAGAAAGCTCCCACGGGATCGAGCTCTATCCAAATCCGACACGCGGACGCTTCACGATCGAGTGGAAGGAACTTGAGCCTCGATCCGTGGCCGTCCATAACATCCAGGGCCGAATAGTGCGGGAAGTAAAAGCTCATAAAGATGGGAGTGGACCGGGGGGATCCATGACCATCGACCTCAGCAACAGCGAACCCGGCATCTACTGGATCCGCATCGAAGGGAAGAACAAGACAGCAAAAAGACCTGTTGTGGTGGAGTAATGAATCATCCATCGATTGGGGACCCTATCCTTCCCTTCGCTCAATATTGAATATTGATCGGGCTACCTTCATATTGAGCTTCTCATTCCCAAATTTCTTCCCCTCGCATGCTAAATTCTCGGAATAAATCTTTAAAAGGTTGCTCCATGATGAAGATCGACCAGCTACTATTGAAAAGCTTTATCCTGTCTTCTTTTTTCCTTATTGGAAATGCTGTTTTGGCCCAACCCCCTATCGATTGGGAAAAAAACCTGGGCGGGAGCGATCTGGATAATGCACGATCCATCCAGCAGACAGATGATGGGGGATATATAATAGGCGGTGTCTCGAGCTCCTCGGATGGGGACGTCTCTGGAACGAGTATGGGATACGATGACTATTGGGTCGTGAAGCTGGATAGTTCAGGAAGCATCGATTGGGAAGAAAATTATGGAGGGAGTGATTATGATCATGGAGCATCCATCCAACAAACAAATGACGGGGGATATATTGTGGCCGGACGCTCTGCTTCTTCTTCCGGGGATGTTTCGAACAATTATGGATCCTTTGACTGTTGGGTGCTCAAGCTCGATAGCGTCGGTAACATCGAATGGGAGAAAAATTACGGGGGAAGCGACGATGACCGGGCTGAATCCATTCGTCAAACCGATGATGGCGGCTATATCGTGTGTGGCCCGTCATATTCCTCGGATCAAGATATTACGGGAACTAACAATGGCTCATCCGACTATTGGGTCTTTAAACTCGATACGTCGGGAAACATTAGTTGGCAAAAAAATTATGGAGGAAGTTCAGCCGATATACCCCGATCCGTCCAGCAAACGACCGATGGGAAATATATCGTAACGGGCTCATCGTCGTCGGCCGATGGTAACGTTGGATCCAATAACGGCGGAAAGGATTATTGGACCATCAAGGTGGACACTTCAGGAACCCTGTTATTTTCACAAACCTATGGAGGGTCTTCCAGCGATAAGGCTAAATCCATTCAAGAGACGTATGATAAGGGGTATATTGTAGCTGGCAGGACTGAATCCTCCAATGACGGTGACGTTTCTGGAACGAACAACGGTTTTGAAGACCTATGGATCTTAAAACTCGATTCCACCTTATCCTTACAATGGGAAAATAACTATGGGGGAAGTCAGGGGGACGTCGCTAATTCCATCTATCAGACCAAGGACAAAGGCTATATCGTAGGAGGATATTGGGGACGTGATCAAATGTTGCCTTGCTCTTCTTGTCGGGATCTCTGGGTCACAAAACTCGATTCTTCCGGTTCTTTAAAATGGGAAAAAAAGTACGGAGGGACCGATGTAGATATGGCTAATTCCATTCAGCAGACGAAGGGTAAAGGGTTTATCATCGGTGGTTCTTCAAGATCCGATGATCAGGATGTGTCCGGGAACAACGGTTCTACGGATGAATGGATCGTTAAACTCCTGCCTTGTAAAACTTATTCGACCATTTCTCCATCAGCCTGCGACAGCAGTTATGTATTTCCAAGCGGGGATGATACTGTATCCACTGCGGGCACCTATGAAGACACGCTTACCAACTCGAACAATTGCGATAGCATCATCACGATCGAGTTAACATTCCCTGACACTTCGAGTTCTTCGATCCATCCTCTTGTCTGTGACAATTACACGGTCCCCAGCGGCGATGAGACCTATTCCTCCAGCGGGACGTACTATGACACGATCCCGAACTCCAAGGGCTGCGACAGCATCATCACCATCGATCTGACCGTCAGCAAGCCTGCCCTCTCCCTTAGTGGACAGGACGTGAGCTGCGATGGCGTGAACGACGGCCAAGTGAGCGCATCGCCAAGTGGCGGGATCACACCCTACTCCATTCAGTGGTCCAACGGCGATACCACCCCTTCCATCGATAGCCTCCCCGAAGGGACTTATTCCGTTACAGTAACTGATAGCATCGGCTGTCAGGCCTCCGCATCCTACACCGTCGGAACAGCCAGCTCCCTTTCCCTGACGACCAACGTGAGCGATGCCGACTGTGGCATGAACAACGGTAGCGCTTCCGTATCAGTGGCCGGAGGAACATCCCCCTATTCCTTCATCTGGTCTTCAGGGGACACAAGCGCTACCGCGGACAGCCTGAGCGCAGGCAACTACACCGTCCAGGTCACCGATGCCAACGGTTGCGAGGCCTTCGCCTCCGTCAGCATCAACAACGCCAGCGGACTCTCAGCAAACTTCAACAGCGTGAACAAGGTGAGCTGCCCCGGGAACAGCGACGGCGGGATCGACCTCAGCATCAGCGGGGGAACAGCTCCCTACAGCTATCAGTGGTCCAACGGCGATACAACACAGGACCTCGCAGGCGTGGCGGAAGGAAGCTACCAAGTGACCGTCACGGACGCCGATAGCTGCAAGGTCCTCCTCGATACCGCCGTGGAAGGACCCAACCCCATCCAGCTCAA
>CAZIDL010000019.1:0-38817 GCA_964537825.1 uncultured Weeksellaceae bacterium | reverse complement strand
ATACCACTTTTGTTTGGGATGGACATCGTTAGGGGAATAGAACTTCCTGTACCGCTGAGCCCTTTCAGCGTAATTCACATACTCGAGCGAGCGAAGTTCCCCAAGGAGCTCCTGGGTCTTAGCGGGATCGTTCGCTTCGAAGCGCAAAGCATACGTGTTCTGGATGCCCGGATCCTGGGTCCGGAAGGGGCAATGGATATGGCGGATGCCATAAGGCTGGATAAGAGCTCTTACTGCAGGTACATCCTGGTATACCCGGGGACTGTCCACTCCTTTCTCGAATTCTTCCAATTCGATACCACTTGAAGGAGCGATCTTAAAGAAAAGCTTTCCTTTTACATGATCACGGAACTCCCCTTTCTGGTCAAAATCTTGCTTATCGACCTGTTTCTGAGCAGAAAGACCGGAAAAAGGAGCGGTCAAAAGGATGGCGATCAGAATGGAATAGGCGTAGCGCATGATCGTGGAATTTAAAGCTTTTCGAATTTAAGCAAGATAACGGGAAGAGCAAGTCAGCCTTCAAGGAGCGAATCGGATCCTTTCGGCCCTCGTCCTTCCCTCACCAAGGACCCGAAGGCGCACCTTCATCCCCGGTGAACCCTTCGTTCGGACATGGAAGACCTTGGGATCCCGATCCTTTTGGGTAGGGAGGATGAACTCCCCATTGAGCAGGGAATCGCGGAAGGCTTGTCTACCAAGGCCGATGGACTCGATACGCGTTTTCACCGCACCGTTGATCAGGAGCGAATCCTCCCTGAAGGAAGCTCGCACTTTTTCGGGGGATGCATTGCTTGGGAAACGGTCCCTGAAGAGGACCCCGACGAGAAGAATGCCCAACAAAAAGCCTACAAAATAAAATTTCAGCCGTTTTTGGAAACGTGGGTCTCTTAAAAAGCTCATCAAAAGGAAGCGAAGAGGAGATCGATGTCCTTATAGGGAAGGTCGAAGGCTTCGCTCAGGCTCTTGCTCGTGAGGATCCCATCGTAAAGATAAACGCCGTGCCGAAAACCCATGTCCTTCTTGACGAGCTCAGAAATGCCTCCTTCCTCCCCGATATTGGTAAGGATCGGCGAGAAAATATTGCTCAAGGCATGAGATGCAGTCCGGGAGACACGCGAAGCGATGTTCGGTACACAGTAATGGGTGACCCCGTACTTGCTGAAGACCGGATCCGACAATTCCGTGACCTCCGAAGTTTCGATGCAACCACCCATATCGATGCTCACGTCCACGATCACCGAACCGAACTTCATCTCGCTCACCATTTGCTCCGTGACCACAAGAGGCGTCCTTCCTCCTTTTCCCCGTACAGCACCGACCACCACATCCGCACTCTTCAGTGCTTGAACCAGGATATTTGGCTGCAGAACGGAAGTGTAGAGCCGCGTTCCCAGATCGTTCTGAAGGCGACGCAGTCGGTAGGTTGAATTGTCAAAGACCTTTACGGAGGAACCAAGGCCTAAGGCTGCTCTTGTCGCGAACTCACCGACCGTCCCCGCACCGAGGATCACTACTTCGGTCGGGGCCACTCCGGAAATTCCCCCCAGCATGATGCCCATTCCGTTGTTCGTGCTGCTCATGTACTCCGCCGCGATGAGCATGGACGTATTGCCCGCTATCTCGCCCATCGCTCGAACGATCGGGAAAATATCCTCCTTGTCCTTAATAAAGTCCCACGCGATAGCTGTCACCTTCTTTTGCATGAGACGCTGAAGGAAATCCTTGGGCTGTACCGCTAATTGAAGGGCCGAGAAGAGGGTCTGCCGATACTTCATCATCTCGATCTCCTTCAAGGTCGGAGGATCGACTTTAAAAAGGATATCGGCTTTATAGACCTCTTCGGTCTCGTATGCGATCTCAGCACCCGCTTCGCTGTAATCCTTATCCTGAAAGTTGACGTCCTTTCCGGCGTTGGTCTCCACAACGACCCGATGCCCGTTACTGATGAGCAAGCCAACAGCTTCGGGAGTAAGCGCGACCCGGTGTTCTTCTAGGTAAGTCTCCCGTGGAAGGCCGATAAATAGCTGTTCCTTCTTCTTCCCGACCTCGACCATCTCTTCTTGGGGCATAAGAGCCGCTTCCTGAGCTAACTCCCGAGAGGTAGAACGTTGCATCATGTACGGATCTGAATTAGGCGTTCATGTTGGTCCTTTATTCGGATATCGATCCTTACGGGATCCGAGGGAAAAAAGTTCTGCGCCAGCTCAGGCCATTCGATGAAGCAGTAAGCAGTTCCGTCCATGACCTCTTCAAATCCCATATCGTATAGTTCCTCTTCCTCCCCCACTCGGTAAAGGTCGATGTGATAGACCTTATCACCGGAGGTCCTTCGATATTCGTTCAAAATGGAGAAAGAAGGGCTGCACACCGGGTCACTCACTCCCAAAACCCTACAAAAAGCCTTGATCAGCGTCGTTTTGCCAGCTCCCATCTCCCCTTCTAATACAAAAATGCGACGTTCCCCGGAAAGGTCCAAAAATTCCTCCGCGAGCTGAGGAAGCTCCTCTTCCGAGCGGAGCGTGAAGGAACGTTTCATCCCTTCCCTTTCATATCGATCACGGGCACCAATACTTCTTCGAGGGAGATCCCTCCATGCTGAAAGGTGTCCCGGTAATAGTTCACGTAATAATGATAATCGTTCGGATACACGAAGAAGTCGTCCTCCAGGGCGAAGATGTAACTCGAGCTAACGTTAAGCCTTGGAAGAAAGGCCTTCTCCGGCTCTTTTACCTCGAAGACCTGCTTGGGGTCATAATCGAGGTTCTTGCCTTGCTTGTAGCGAAGGTTCGCGGTCGTATTCCGGTCCCCTTTCACTTTTTGGGGATCCTGGACCCGGATGCTCCCATGATCGGTCGTAAGGACCATCCGAGCTCCACTCTCCGAGATCTTGCGAAGGATCTCGAGAAGCGGGGAGTGATCGAACCAGGAAAGGGTCAGGGAACGGTAAGCGGGCTCATCCTCGGCCAATTCACGGATCACCTCCGTGTCGGTCCGTGCATGCGAAAGGATATCCACGAAGTTGTGGACGATCACGTTCAGGTCGTTCCCCATCAGTTCCTGGAAGCGTTCGGCGAATTTCCGGCCACCTTCCACATCGAGGATCTTGTGGTAACTCGTTTTTGTCCCTGGCTTAAGGCGTTCGAGCTGCTTTTCAAAGAGTTCCGCTTCGTGGCGGTTCTTGCTTCCTTTCTCCCCTTCATTGATCCATAGCTCAGGGTGGCGACGCTCGATCTCCGAAGGCATCATACCCGCAAAGAGCGCGTTCCTTGAGAAATGAGTGGTCGTGGGCAGGATGCTGTAATAAAGATCGTCCGTTCGGACTCTGAAATATTCACTCAATCGTGGCTCCAAAGCTTTCCACTGATCGTAACGCAGGTTGTCGATGACGAGCAGGAAGACCGGCGAATCATCCTCCTCCTCCAAGAGCGGAAAAACTTTATGTCGTAGCAAATGGTGTGATAAAAGCGGAATATCGTCCCCTTTCCCATGAAGCCAGTCGGTGTATTCCCGGGCGATCTTGCGGCTGAAGATCGAATCCGCCTCCGAACGTTGCGTTCGCATCACTTCGAGCATCCCTTCGTCTTCGGATCGTTCCAGCTCAATGTCCCAATAGACAAGGCGCTTATAGAGCTCTTTCCATTCCTCCGTTGAAAGCCCTTCATCGATCCGCATCCCCAGATCACGGAATTCCCGCTGGTATTCGGAAGTAGTCTTTTCGCTCACCAAACGTTTGTTCTCCAGGTTCTTCTTGATGGAAAGGAGGATCTGATTGGGATTGACCGGTTTGATGAGATAATCCGAGACCCGCGAACCGATCGCCTCCTCCATCACCTGCTCCTCTTCACTCTTGGTGATCATGACGACCGGCGTGTTGGGTTGCAGTTCGCGCATTTCGGTCAGGGTCTCCATTCCCGAAAGGCCGGGCATGTTCTCATCCAGAAGGATCAAGTCGAAGAAACGTTCCTTCACGGCATCGACAGCATCCCTGCCATTGGTCACGGTCTCCACTTCATGCCCTTTTTCCTGTAAAAAAAGGATATGAGGCTTCAGTAGGTCGATCTCATCGTCGATCCATAAGATCCTGGGCTGTTCCATAAAATGGGTAGATTCGGAGCGTTAAAATTAGAAGATCCGCATGTCGGGAACAAAGGGAACACCCAACAAACACAAGATCCTCAACGATCCGGTCTACGGGTTTATTTCCCTTCCGCACGAACGCATCCTGGAGCTGATCGAGCATCCCTTTTTCCAACGCCTGCGACGTATCAAACAGCTCGGTCTAACGCATTTGGTCTACCCAGGAGCCCTTCACACTCGTTTTCACCATGCCGTCGGGGCCATGCACCTCATGCAAGAGGCCATTGCCGTACTTCGGACCAAGGGACACTATATCGAGGAGGAAGCATACCAGGGAGCGCTCATCGCGATCCTACTCCATGATATCGGTCATGGACCTTTTTCCCATGCTCTCGAAAAGACGCTCGTGGAAGACGTCGACCATGAGGATATTTCAGCGATGGTCATGGACCGCCTTAACGAGGAGTTCGATGGCAAACTGGGAACGGGCATCCGGATCTTTCGGGACGAGCATGCTGAGCGCTTTCTCCATCGCCTCGTTTCCAGCCAACTGGACATGGACCGTTTGGATTACCTGAAGCGGGACAGTTTTTATTCGGGTGTATCCGAAGGGATCGTGAGCAGTGACCGTATCATCAAGATGCTGGATGTCCATCAAGACGAGCTCGTGGTGGAAGAAAAGGGGATCTATTCCATCGAGAAGTTCATCGTGGCACGGAGGCTCATGTACTGGCAGGTCTATCTTCACAAGACGGTCATTTCAGCAGAGCACATGCTCCTCCAAGCCCTCCGGAGGGCCAAGGATCTCGCAAAGGAGGGAAAAGCGCTTTTCGCAACCCCGGCCCTAAGTCCATTCCTGTACGAGCGCTTCGATCGGGAACGGTTCGAACAGGACCCCAGCGCTCTCGACACCTTCATGAAACTCGATGACACCGACATAATGAGCGCCATAAAGGTCTGGAGTGAGCACGAGGACCCGGTCCTTTCCGATCTCTGTCAAAGGATCACCGATCGCCGTATCTTTCGTATCGAACTCCAGGAAAGGGCCTTTTCAAGCTCCTATGTAGAGGAGGTCCGGGAAAGGGTGCGACAAAAGCTCAGCATCCCCGAAGAGGCCATCGGGCACTACGTCATTCAGGATTCCACCTCCAACCATGCTTACGTTCCGGGCCGTGAAACGATCAACATGCTGATGAACGACGGAAGTCATGTCGATCTTGCAAAAGCATCTGACAACCTGAACATTAGTGCCCTTTCACATCCCGTTGAGAAGTTCTTTCTCTGTTACCCGAAAGAATGTTGACAAATTGCCCGCAGGAGGGGATCTTAAAGAGATCAATTCCTTATTTTTGAGCCGATGGAATTCTCTGCCCGAGAAATAGCCCAGCTCCTGGAGGGTGAGGTCGAAGGGGATCCTGAGGTGAAGGTGAACAAACTTTGCAGGATCGAGGAAGGGGAGCAAGGCGGATTAAGCTTCCTCGCCAACCCAAAGTACACCGAGCACATCTATACGACCGATGCCTCAGTGGTGATCGTAGAAAAAGCTTTTGTACCCCAGCAAGAATTGCCTTCCGGATGCACCCTGATACGGGTGGAAGATCCTTACCAGGGCTTTGCGGAACTCCTCGACCATTACGAAGCGGTCAGGCGTTCCGATGAAAAGGGGGTCGAAACCCCTTATTACACTAAGAGCGAGCCTGAATTCGGAGATTCTCCTTACGTCGGGGCTTTCACTTATTTCGGGAAGAACGTGCGGATCGGGGATCGGGTCAAGATCCATCCGCAATGCTTCATCGGGGACGATGTTTCCATCGGGGATGACAGCGAGATCGGGGCGGGATGCCGTATCCATCGGGACACCGTGATCGGGAAAGGGTGCCTGATCCATCCGGGGGTGGTCCTGGGAAGTGACGGCTTCGGATTCGCTCCGAACGAAGCCGAGAGCTACACCAAGGTCACGCAGACCGGGAATGTCGTTGTCGAGGACGGGGTAGAGATCGGGTCCAACTGTACCATCGACCGTGCTACTTTGGGTTCGACGGTTATCCGGGAAGGGGTTAAGCTCGACAACCTTATCCAGATCGCTCACAACGTAGAGATCGGAAAGCATACGGTGATCGCTGCTCAGAGTGGGATCGCTGGTTCGACCCGCATCGGCGAACGATGTATGATCGGAGGACAAGTGGGGATCATCGGTCATCTACGGATCGCAGACCGTGTCAAGATCGCCGCACAATCCGGGATCGGGAACAACATCGATGACGAAGGAGCGATCGTACAGGGATCCCCGGCTTTTAACATCGGCGACCAAAAGCGTTCCTATGTGGTCTTCCGGCAGTTACCCGAACTTCAAAAAAAGATCCAGGAACTCGAGAAGCAGATCCAGGAACTCAAGCAAGCGACCTGAATGGAAAAGCAACGGACGCTCCGCGAAGCTGTGAACCTTTCTGGCGTAGGCCTTCACACCGGCCAGAACGTCGAAGTCACCATCCGGCCGGCTGCTGGTGAGCACGGATACAAGTTCAAACGCACCGACCTTGAAAGTGCACCGGTCGTACCCGCCAACGTAGACCATGTGGTAAGTACAGAAAGGGGGACCACGCTTGGGAAAGATGAAGTAAGGGTCCATACCACTGAACACGTGCTAGCTGCCCTCTACGGGATGCAGGTCGATAACGCGCTGATCGAGATCGATGGCCCCGAAGTGCCGATAATGGACGGGAGCGCGGATCCCTTCGTGCAAGCGTTGGAAGCCGTAGGCTACGAAGAGCTTGATCAGGAACGCGAATACTTCGTGCTCCGGGAGAACATCACTTACGAGGACAAGGAGCGGGATATCGAAATGTTGGCGGTGCCTTCGGAGGACTTCCGGATAACGGTGATGGTCGATTACCATTCTCCCGTACTTGGTACGCAGCATGCCTCGATGTACAATATCAAAGAATTCAAGGACGAGATAGGATCCTGTCGCACCTTCGTTTTCCTTAGCGAACTCGAAGAACTTGCCAAGAGCGGGCTTATCAAAGGGGGAGATCTGGACAATGCTATCGTCTTGGTGGAAAGAGAGGTGTCCCGGGAATACTTGAAGGAACTAGCCCATACCCTCGGACGCGACGAAGCCCTCGAAGAGGTGAAGGTGAAGGGGATCGGGGTCCTGAACAACAGCGAGCTCAAGTACCAGAACGAACCGGCCCGCCACAAACTCCTCGATATCGTGGGCGATCTCGCCCTTATGGGGCGTCCCATAAAAGGTCACATCCTTGCAGCAAGGCCCGGTCATGCGGGCAATGTGGCTTTTTCCAAACTTCTTAAGGAAAAGATCCAGGAAGAGGCGAAAGCCCCTCCCCGGGTCGACCTCGAGAAAGAACCCCTCCTCGACATCAACGGCATCATCCGGATGCTCCCTCATCGTCCCCCTTTTCTGATGATCGACCGCATCATGGATATGGACGATTCCAACATCATCGGGATCAAGAACGTGAGCATGAACGAGCCCTTTTTCACAGGGCACTTCCCGGAGAATCCGGTCATGCCGGGGGTTATGCAGATCGAAGCGATGGCCCAGGTCGGAGGCATCTTTGCGCTCAGCACCGTTGAAGACCCTGAGAATTATATCACTTACTTCATGAAGATCGATAACGCCAAATTCAAAAAGAAGGTCATCCCGGGCGATACGATCATCTTCCAGCTCGAACTCCTCCGTCCGATCCGAAGAGGGATCGTACACATGAAAGGAAAAGCCTTCGTGGGCAATGAAATAGCCACTGAAGCTGAAATGATGGCCCAGATCGTGAAAGAGAAAGAAGTCCATGTCGAAGCCTGAAGCGAACGTCCATCCCGATGCCAGCATCGGTGAGAACGTCCATATCGAGCCTTTTGCGACCGTCATGGAGGATGTGGAGATCGGGGAAGGAAGCTGGATCGGACCCAACGTCACGATCATGAGCGGTGCGCGGATCGGCAAGAACTGCCAGATCTCTCCAGGTGCGGTCATTTCCGCGGTCCCTCAGGACATGAAGTTCGAAGGGGAATATACGACGACGGAGATCGGCGATAACACGATCATTCGCGAATGCGTGACAGTGAACCGCGGAACGAAGGACCGCTACAAGACCGAGATCGGTTCGGAATGCCTTCTTATGGCCTATGTTCACGTTGCCCACGATTGCTCGATCGGCGATCATTGCATCATCGCTAATGCTGTCAACCTGGCCGGTCACATCGTGTTGGAGGATTGGGTCGTACTGGAAGGGCTCGTCGCGGTCCAACAGTTCCTCCGCATAGGGGCTCATGCTTTCGTGGCCGGAGCATCGTTGGTCCGAAAGAACGTCCCCCCGTATGTGAAAGCCGCCCGCGAACCCCTCTCCTACACGGGAGTGAACCGGATCGGGCTCAAGCGCCGAGGTTTCGAGGACGATACGATCGCCACGATCGAACAGATCTACCGCCTCCTTTTCGTTCAGAACAGCAACGTCAGCGCGGGACTCGAGCAAGTGGAGAAAGAGATCGAAGCCATCCCGGAACGGGAACGGATCATCGAGTTCATCCGGCACTCCGAACGTGGGATCATGCGCGGGGCCGTATCCTGAAAGCATGCAAGTCCGCCTTGAGCAAGCCGGAAAACGCTTCGAAGGGCGGACCGTTCTGGATCGGATCGACCTGGACCTGAACCCCGGCAACCGAGTCGTCATCAGTGGAGCGAACGGAGCAGGTAAATCCACCCTCCTTAAACTGATCGCTGCTTTTATCCGACCTAGCTACGGGACCGTGGAGCATCGCAACGAAGAAGGGGTCTTAGCCCCGGAAAAGGTCTACCATCACGTAGCCCTCGCCGCTCCTTACCTCCAGCTCCCTCGCGACTTTACCGTCATGGAGGTCATTCAGAGCTGGGGGCGCTTTCGCCCTTTGAAAGAAGCTGCGGAACGTATCCCTGAGGTCGTACGGCTAGAGGATGCCCGGGACCGGTCTGTTCGCGAGCTTTCCTCAGGGATGGAACAACGGCTCAAGCTCGGCATCGCTTTCGCCAGCGACACAGCCCTCCTATTGCTCGACGAACCGCTAACGAACATCGATGCTGCCGGCCGAGAGCTTTATCATGACCTCCTGATGCAAGCGGGGCAGGAACGGACCATCCTCATCTGCAGCAACGATCCGGAACAGGAAGCTCCTCCGGAGCACAGCCGCTACCAGATCGAAAGTGGAAGCCTCCGTGCCCTGCACTAAGCTCTTATCTTTGTGCCCCTAAAAAGCTGCAGAAGATGGCAACGGTGACCACCAACGATTTCCGGAACGGGATGACGATCAAAGAGAACAACGACCTGATGCGGATCGTCGAGTTCCAACACCGAAAACCCGGAAAAGGAGCCGCCTTTGTGCGGGCCAAGCTGAAGAGCGTCACGAGCGGGAAGGTGTTGGAAAAGAACTTCCCGGCCGGCCACAAGGTGGAAGAAGTGCGGGTTGAGAAACGTCCTTATCAATTCCTGTACAAGGACGACATGGGATATCACTTCATGGATATGGAGACCTTCGAACAGGTCTCCCTCGAGGAAAACCTGATCAATGCCCCGGCCTTTCTCAAGGAAGGGCTCGATGTAGAAGTCCTCTTCTATGCGGAGGAAGGGAAACCCATCGGTTGCGAGCTGCCACCCTTCGTGGAAATGGAAGTGACCTATACCGAACCCGGTGTGAAAGGGGACACGGCCACGAACACATTGAAGCCCGCCACCGTCGAGAGCGGAGCCGAAGTGAAAGTCCCGCTCTTCATCGACCAGAGGGAAAAGATCAAGGTCGATACACGGACCGGCGAATACCAAGAGCGGGTCAAAAGCTGACCCTTTTTCATGGACCTTCCTCGTCCCTACCGCCTTCAGGAACTGGCCGAGCTGCTCGGAAGGGAGTTCGTCGGTGATGCGGATCATCCGGTCACTGGTATCAACGAGATCCATCGGGTGCGAGACGGCGATCTCGTCTTTGTGGACCATCCCAAGTATTACGAGACGGCCCTTCATAGCACGGCCACTACGATCCTGATCGACGAGAAAGTGGAAGCCCCGAAAGGCAAAGGGCTCATCCTATCAGAGGATCCCTTCAGTGACCTCAATAAACTCACCCATCACTTCGATCCGTACCGATCCTGGGCGGAATGCGATGGGCGTCCCCAAGAGGTGGGAGAGGACAGCGTCCTACATCCTTCGGTGGTCGTGGGCGATCAGGTCCGGATCGGAAAGGATTGTCGGATCGGACCTGGCGTGGTGCTCGGCCATGGTACCGTGCTCGGAGACCGCGTAGTAGTGCAGCCCCATACGGTGCTAGGTAGCGATGCTTTTTATTATAAAAACCAGGAAAGCGGCCGACAGCGCATGTACAGTTGTGGATGGACGGAACTGGAGGACGATGTGGAACTTGGAGCATCCTGCACCATCGATCGGGGCGTGACGGATCGAACGCTTATCGGCGCAGGAAGCAAACTCGATAACCAGGTCCACATCGGTCACGACACCCTCGTCGGAAAGAATTGCTTATTGGCTTCGCAAGTAGGGATCAGCGGATGCGTCACCCTGGAGGACGAAGTGGTGCTCTGGGGGCAAGTCGGGGTGATACCGGATGTCACGATCGGATCAGGGGCCGAGCTCTTCGGGCAGGCCGGGGTCTCAAAGGATCTGGAAGGTGGGAAGGCCTACTTGGGGAGCCCAGCGGAGGAGGCGCGGGAAAAGTTCAAACAATACGCGGCATTGAGAAGGTCGGTGAAATAGAACTTTTTGAACTGCTCCTCACTGCTCCTCCTATGTACAGAAGTATCCCACTTTTCCTCCTCCTTATCCCCTTTTTCCTTAAAGGGCAAGGGATGCTCGATGGATACCTCCAAAAAAAGGGGACCGCTGATCTGGCATTTTCAGTGACCTATCAAAAGGCCTCCGCCTATTCCCTGGCTAAGGGAAACGAGATCGGAGCTTCCAACCAACAGCTCATCGGAAGCTTTTTCGCAAGCTATGGAATTTTCGAAGGGGGCGAGATCCTGGTCAATATTCCCTTTATCAACAAACTCGATCCGGACAACGGAGCAGGTAAATTCCAGGACGGTCGGATCCTCTTTGCTTACGAACTCTTCAATGCCGATGCGGGATCGCTAGGGCGTATCAATTTGATCCTGGGGCCCGGGGCCAATTACCCCCTATCGGATTACGAGACCGAAAGTGCTAGTGCGATCGGGCAACAGGCGAAGGGTTTCCTGGGAAGAGGGGTCCTCCAGCTTGACACCAGGTATCCTTTTTTCGTCAACCTTCGGGGAGGCTATGACCATATGCTCGGCCCGGTCCCCTCGGCTTACCTATATAGTGCAACAGCGGGGCTCACTTTGGACAACTTTTACATGGACCTTTATTACGAGGCACAGCATGCCATCGGTGGTAAGAATTACCGCGGGACCGGGAACCTCGAGCCGGATTCCTTCAGGGAATTGGGAGTAACTTATCAAAAAACCGGCCTGACCCTTTATAAACCTTTGGGCAAAGGGTGGGGGATCTCGCTGGCTTCTTCCTATATCCTTAATGGAAAGAATGCCTGGAAGAACTTCACCTCCTCCCTAGGGGTGGTCTACCAGCTAAAGCCCGACCGATAAACCTGTTGCCTATTCAAGGAGGGATGACCCGATCAGCATATTTGGAGGGAAAGTTCGCGACCACACCCTCCCTAAGGTGGTTTACCTGAACCCGATCCTCCATCGAACAATCCCATGTCCCTCCCGAGCCAATAGGTTGAATGAAACCCCATGTCCTTGGCAGCGATATTGACCTCTCCCCCCTGCCTGGGCCCATCTCCGGGATCGATGGCGATCCGATGCCCGATCCCAGTGATCGAATAAAGAATGACAAGCGTATTTCCGTTCTGATCGGTGTACGCTGATCGTTGAACCGCATCCACTCCACGAAAGGCCTTTTGGACCGAGTCCGCCTCTGCATCGATCCCGTGTACCCAGGTCCATTGTTCCACCAATTCCCGGCTATTCTTCGGCTCCACGAGAAGGTCCATTTCTCCATGGACTGCTAAGATCCGTGGATAGTCCCCTCGATATCCCGGCGTCGCTTCCTGAACGAGCTTTCCCCATTCCTCCGGCGTCCGGTCCAATGGTATCCACATCCCACCTAAACCCTTAAAAGCGTTCAATACCCCGTAATAGGGCTGTCCCGCATAGATGGCTCCGCTTTGGAAGCTTTCGGGGTGATTGGCCAAAAGAACGACACCCATCGCCGCCCCTGCTGACATGCCATAAAGGTGGATCCTCGAGCTATCGATCGAGTAATGATGGACCATGTGCTCGATCATGCTCCGTATCGAGGTCAACTCCCCGTTCTGCTTCCGCCTATCCTTGGACCGGAACCAATTGAAACACCTGGACATGTTGTTCCTGAAGCGTTGCTGGGGATACAGCACGTAGAAGTCGTGAAGGTCCGCCAACTTATTCCATCCACTCCTTTGTGCGATCTCGTCGGCGTTTTGATTGCACCCATGAAGTGCCACCAAAAGGGGCTTTTCTTTGCTTTCATTCCCTCCCTTTGGTGCATGTATGTACATCTGTAAATTCCCCGGGTTGGGACCGAAATCCTGCACCTCCTTTAAAACGGGCTGTCCGAACGCAAGAGGAAGCAGAAGGGGTGAAATTAAGAGCAGTAGGATCGTTCGCACACTTCAAAGGTGCGCATTTCCTCAAAAGGTCACCCGATATCCTCCATAAGGAAAGAGCCCGAGCTGGTAGTCCGTGATCATCCCTCCTTCTTTAGGGGAATAGGTCCGCCGGAGAATGTTGTCCCGGTCGGTCACGTTCTCCACCGTGAAAAAGGAGGTATGCGTGGCTTTCTCCCGTTGGACCCTGAACTCGAGCTTCACGTCGAGACGCGAATAAGGCTTGTATTGTTCTTCAAAAGCACGTGAACGCTTATAGACCGCCTCGCCTTCCCTCCTTGAACGCTGAAGATCGACCGGAGTGTAGCGATTCCCCCCTGCGTATACGTACTTCAGGTTGATCCCGAGCGTACTGTTCTCACCGATCGCGAATTCTTTTCCTCCAAGGGCGTTCACCGTGTATTCCCCATTGTAGCGGGTCGGATGTTCCACCCCATCACTCCCCTCGTAAAAGGAGCGATAAAAGGTTCCTGTAACCAGAAAGTAAAAGCGATCGCTGAAGAACTTCTCGACCGTCAACTCCACTCCGTAATTCTCTCCGGTCCCTTCATTCACCAAGCTGTCCACATGCGGGAGGCCTTCGAGGGAGGTTCCCACGTTCAGCATGGAGAAACTCGTTTCCTTCCCGTACCCTTCGACGGGGACGTTGTAAAGGTCTTGATAATAGACTTCTGCCTTGATCCGATAGTTCTTTCCGATCCCCTGATCATAACCGAGCACGAAGTGATGGCTCTTGGTGAAGCCGAGGTCCTCATTTGTCTGAACGTAGCTCTTTTGATGGGGATCATAGCTCTCCAAGAAGTAAAAGACCAACGGCTGCGTTTGGCTGTGAAGCCCGTACCCGAAGTTCAAACTGGCCTTTTCAGCGAGCGCGTAATCCACGCCGAAGCGGGGCTCTAGGGAGCGAGAGTCGTTCAGGAAGAACTGCTGGTAATAGAGACCACTGTTGAAGGTCAACTTCGGGTTCAAGCGATAGCGCCAATGAAGGAAGCCTTGCCCAAGGCTCGTCGAGGCTTCTGAATCGATGAGATCGATGTAGCGGCCAAAGCTGCGGTTATAGAAACGTTCCTCGTGATCGAAGAAGAATCGCTTGTAACGAACACCGCCTTTTAGCAGATGCTGGGCATCCAATTTCTTACGGAGCGTATAGAAAGCACTTCCCTTTCCATCGAACGAATCGTAGTTGTAGGTCTTGAACGAAGCCCCGCCCGGTTCCAGGGTATCGATATCGATGCTCCTTCGCATACCCGAAACTGAAACGCCGGCATTCCCGAGCAGGTCCTCTGCCAAATAATGCTTGTGGGTGAGGCCGACCACCCCCATATCAGAACCAAAGACCAGATCCTCTCCGCTCGAAGTATAGGACCAATCCTCCTCTTCCCGCTCGCTGTCGAGAAGTTCGATATCGCTGATCCCTCCGATGCCAAAGAGCTCGAACCTGCCCGCATTCTCGGTAGGGATGTTCACTTTGAAAGAGAGATCCTGATAGTTCGGGACCCCTCCTACCCCGAAACGAATACCCAACATGTCGAATACCTCCAGCGTGGAATAGCGATAGTTCACCAGGAAAGAACTCCCCTGCTCTTTGGATATTGGTCCTTCGATCCCTGCTTCGAAACCGTTAATTCCCACCTGCCCGGTGTACTCCATTTTTTGGTCGTTCCCATTGCGCATGCGCAGATCGAAGACCGCAGCGGTACTGTTCCCGTATCCAGCCGGAAATGCTCCGCTCAGAAAATCCGAGTTCGCCAATAGGTTGTTGTTGAGCATACTTACCGGTCCACCAGTGGCCCCTTGAGCTGAAAAGTGATTCGGGTTGGGAATGTCGATCCCTTCCATCCGCCAAAGGACCCCGGTGGGCGAATTACCTCGAACGATGATGTCGTTCCGAGCATCGTTCGCACTGTTCACCCCAGCGAAATTGGAAGCCATCCGAGCCGGATCCATCCGGCTACCCGCATAACGTCCGGTCTCTTCAGTACTGAACTGTCTGGCACTAACGGTCGCCAGTTCGTTGAGCGGTTCGCCCTTCTCCTTCTCAGCCTCGACCTCGACCGCCTCCTTCTCCACCAAATTCTCTTTCAAGCGTATATTGAGGACCACTTCCTTTCCCGAACTTACCTGGATGTTGCGAAGGACCTTGGGCTCATAGCCCAAATAGTTGACCCGAATATCATGCCTACCGACCGGCACCTCCTCGATTCTGAACGCACCATTGGTATCGGTCGAAGCTCCTTTGAGCGGTTCGCTGTCCATGATCACCACCTCCGCCCCTATCAAAGGACGATCGATCGATGCATCGAGCACCTTTCCCCGGACAACCTGGGTGTGTTGGGACAAAGCAAGCGATGGAAGGAAAAGGAGAAAGAGCAGGGGAATATCAGGGCGACTCATTCTCAATGAACGATCCTTTGTAGGGACCGAATTACTGTTTTTCAACGGTCATTTTCCACTCTTCTTGCAAGCTTCTTTTCTATGCGGAGCCCCTGATCCTGTGTTCCTCTTCCCCGGCGGAATTGTTTCAAAAGTCCCTTTGAACCCTTTTTTGCGTTCCTTTGAGTCGATCTTGGTTAAAAGATCACAAGTTTCTGGCATAATGACGAAACATGAAGGGCACAATGGGAAGCACGATGGACCCAATGAAGGATGCATATCAGATCTTTCCACGACCCTTGGCTAAAAGGGCTTGAGTGGATGGTCAGAGAAGTGGTTCAATAAAGGAGCGAAGACGATCCCCCCTTCAATACTCCCACAACTCCCTCAAAGCTTTCTTGAAGCGTTCTTTGGGTAAGAAGTCGGCCTCCAGCTCAGCAGCAAAGGGAACCGGAGTGTGCAAGGCACCAATGCGACGGACGGGAGCATCCAGCTCCTCGAAGCAGTGCTCATTGATAAAGGCCACCCATTCAGCCCCGATACTGCCCATCTCCGGAGGTTCATGGAGGACGACCGCTTTGTTGGTCTTGCGGACGGTCTCGAGGATCGCCTCCTCATCATAGGGGGATAAAGAGCGAAGATCCACCAGGTCAGCGGATATATCCGGGTTTTCATCAAGGGCTTCCATCGCCCAATGGACCCCGGCCCCGTAGGTGATGATCGATAGGTCATGCCCCTCGCGGACCTTACGGGCCTTGCCAATGGGCACGGTATAGGGTTCGTCGGATACTTCCCCCTTTACAGAACGATAGAGCATCTTATGCTCGTAATAAAGGACCGGATTCGGGTCCTCCAATGCACTCAAGAGCAAGCCCTTGGCGTCGTCCGGGAATGCGGGCATCACAACCTTTAAGCCCGGTGTATGGGCGAACCAACTTTCGGTGGACTGAGAATGGAAAGGGGCTCCACCGACCCCTCCCCCGCTAGGCATCCGGATCACCGTGTCGGCGTTCTGCCCCCAACGGTAGTGGGATTTGGCCAAGTTGTTAACGACCTGATTGAAGCCGCTCGTGATGAAATCGGCGAATTGCATCTCCACCATGGACTTGTACCTCCTTACGGAAAGCCCGAGGGCCGCGCCGAGGATGGCCGATTCACAAAGGGGCGTGTTCCGGACCCGATCCCTTCCAAATCCTTCCACGAACCCTTCGGTCACCTTGAAGGCACCGCCGTATTCAGCGATATCCTGCCCCATCAAAATGAGCTCGCGGAACTGCTCCATCCCTTGCCACAATCCTTCGGAGATGGCATCGATGTAGCGCTTCTCGCTCCTCTTCCCATTCTCAGAAGTAAAGACCGACGGAGGTGCGGATGCGTAAACATCCCCGAGCTCGCGTTCCCGGTCAGCCTCCCGATAGGGCGCTTTAAAGGCCTTCTTCAAGGCATCGTCGATCTCCTTCTCAAAAGATCTTCTGATATCCTGAACCTTCTTTTCAGTAAGGATCCCTTCCTGAAGCATGAAGCGTTCGAAGTTGTCCACGGGATCTTTTTTCCCCCATTCGTCGAAGAGTTCCTGGGGAACATATTTGGTCCCTGAGGCCTCCTCATGCCCCCGCATCCGAAAGGTCATGCTTTCGATAAGAACTGGCTCGGGCTTTTTGCGGATCCGTTCAGCCACCTCGTTGAGGGTTTGATGCACCTCCAGGATGTTGTTCCCTTCGATCCGATACGATTCCACCCCATAACCGATCCCCCGATCGGCGAGCCGTTCGCATTTGAACTGTTCGTTCGTAGGCGTGGAAAGACCGTATCCGTTGTTCTCGATCAGAAAGATGACGGGAAGTTCCCAGACAGCTGCAACGTTGAGGGCCTCATGAAAATCCCCTTCGCTGGTCCCTCCTTCGCCCGAAAAGACGAGCGTGGCTTTTTCCTCCTCTGCTAATTTAGAAGCGAGACCGATCCCATCGGCCACGCCCATTTGGGGCCCCAGGTGGGAGATCATCCCGACCAGACCGTATTCGTTCGTCCCGAAGTGGAAGGAACGATCGCGCCCTTGGGTAAACCCTCCTTCTTTCCCCTGGAACTGTTCGAAGAGCCTTTCCAGCGGAACGCCACGGGTGGTGAATACGCCGAGATTGCGGATCATGGGGAGCATGTACTCCTCCTTCCTCATCGCAAGAGCAGCACCGACCGCATTGGCCTCCTGACCAATGCCGGCGAACCATTTGGAGATCTTCCCTTTCCTCAGTTGGGTCAGCATCTTCTCCTCGACCATCCGTGGGAAAAGAAGGGCACGATGGATCTCCTCCAAGCGTTGGTCGGAATAAGCGCTCCGATCGTAGTCGAAAACGGGTTTTTCGAGCGTAGCCATCTGAACAAAGGTACGACGATGGCAACGGTCCGTTCTCCTACCGACCTATCACTTGTACCACCACTTCACGCGTCCGCTTGCGAGTGTCGAAATCGATGAGAACGATCTGTTGCCAGGTCCCAAGAAGCAATCCCCCATCTTGAAAGGGAACGGTAAAAGAGGTTCCGGTCAGCGTCGAACGCAGATGAGCCGCACCATTATCGTCCCCCCATGTCTCATTATGGGCGTAGCCTTTTTTATAGGGAGAAAAAATATCGAACATCTCGGCCACGTCCTTATTCACCAATCCGGGCTCATACTCCACCGTAGAAATAGCTCCCGTAGAACCCACCGAAAAGATTAAAGCCTGTCCTTCCTGGCAACCGCTCTCCGTCACGATTCCCTGAACCTGCTCGGTAATGTTAAGGATGTCCGTGTGCCCTTGGGTCTCGAATTCGATATGGTCAGTATAAAGAGCTAGCATCGCCTACAGGTCGATCTCCTGACCTTCCACTAAACATTCGTGTTCGACGGAAACTTCGTTATTGAGCATTTCGGGTCCCCGGTGGGTCAATACCATTCGATCCGCTTCGATCTGCAACGCCTTTTCCTTCAGTTCAGTGTAATGGATATGCCCGGGAGCCTGCTTTTCCAGAAAATTGCATTCGCAGATGAAGAGATCGGCTCCCTTGGCGATCCCGTAGAGTTCGTCGGTCCAGGACGTATCACCCGAGAATGCGATCGTCCGCCCCCCGATCTCGATCCGAAGTGCATGCGGGTAAGACCCCTCAGCATGAACGACGGGAGCCGTCCTCAGGGAAAAAGCATCGAACTCCAGCACGCTCTTGTTCCGAAAGGAAGCGAGATGCAGATCGATCTTGTTCATGTGCTCCGAAGTACCTGGATAAAGCGCATCCTGCAAGGTCTTGAGCTTTTCCTGAATGCCCGGGGGGCCAACGATGGTAAGCGGTTTCTCCCTTTGTTGGACCAGAGCAGCTTCAAGGAGGAGGAAAGGAACCCCTCCGTAGTGATCACCGTGAAAATGGCTGATCAGGATGCTGTCCACATCGTCCGAGGACATCCCCTGCTTTTTGAGCTGCATCAGGGAACTGGCACCGCAATCGATCAAAAGCTGATGCTTCGGCGTACTGAGATGAAAGCAAGTGTTCGGCACTCCTCCACTGGAAAAGGCATCCCCGCAACCGAGCACCTTGAGTTTAAGAGGATCTGGCATCAGCAAGTGCTTCTCCCAACGAACTTAAGGATCCTTCGCGGAATTGGAATGGACGGGTAACAGTTCCATATAGTGAAAACGGATCCCGGCCTTTCCCTCTGGAAAATATCCCCGAAGACCACATGGCGAACACCCTGGTCTCTGAACGCTTCCAGAGCCTCTCCCATTCTTTCTTCGTATTCTTCATTGCTCCCTTTCTTTGCATGGACCTTATGGAGCGGGATCCCAATTCGTTCCGCTTGCTGCTCCAGCAACTCTTCACGGACCCCGTGCATGGAGATCCGATGATGAACTCCGTGAAGGGTGGTGAGGAGTGCTTTCACTTCGAACTCACCCGCTTCGAAGATCCTTTGGAGAGCAAGAGCAGCATCCTTTCCTCCACTCCAGGCCATGATGCATGGGGTCCTCATCTATTCGAGCTGGTAATGAATGGCGTTGGGAATGATGCCGGTCTCGAAGGTATCGATCGGCGATCCGTCCGTACGGAAGCGATAGAGGGCCCCTTTCTGCACATAATCCTTGGCATCGCTCACAAAGATCCGTTCCTGAGGCCCGGCGACCTCGATGTTGTAGAATTGCCCTTGCCCTTCCTTCACCAAAGCTTGCTGCGGAAGCGACTGGTCGTCGATCCCCATGCGCTTCACTCCTTTCTCAAGGAAATAGAGGGTGTGTCGATCGGGCGAGATATCAAGGTTTCCCGGGGAAAGCGTTATATCGCTGAATTCGAAGCGCTTCTCCACCTTAACCTTCTCCGGGTCGATCCGATAAAGCGCAGGCATCTCCTCTTCGAATCCCCCGTCGCAAAGAACCCATAGCTTACCGTTGGCATCCTCCACCATGCTGTTCGGTTGTTCCGAAAGAAGGAGACTATCAATGAGCGCATCCTGGGACGGATCGATCACATCCAGTCTTCCCTGGTCCATATTGGTAACGAAGACCTTTCCTTCCTTTTCATGGATTTCCTCGCACCAACCATCCGTAGGGATACTTCCCGTTACTTTCCTTCCCTCGGGGTCCACGATATGGATCCGGTCAGCGTAGAGGTCGGTGACATAGGCTTTCTTCGGTGTCAACCCCAGAAAGTAACGCGGGGATTTCATACCGTCGATCGTTCCGAGATCTTTCCGATCCGGGCCTGCTCCGACCACTTCCACCTTTCCCGAATTGTTAACGACGATGAAGAACTTGCCATCGAAAAGCCGTATCGATTGAGCCACATCTCCGAGCGATCGTCCGGTCCATTTCTCGAAAACCCGCTGGGTGATCGAGCGACTGGAAGGAACGATGCGGGTTATACTGGCATTGCCCGACTGAAAGTTCCCTTCATTGACGACGTAAAGGGCCCGCTCGCCCGATACCACGCGTTCACCACCAGCCTCATCATCGTATTGGGGACCGATCTTCTCCTTTTTGCACGCAGCTAAGCTCAGGAAAATGAGAAAGAGGGTGGATATGGAAGAGGGCGTTTTCATGGTCCGATCATCAATCGAAGGTCGAGTTCGAAACTCCGGCCGGGCATGGGATGCCAAGCCACGGAATGATAGGGGATATCGAAAAGGTTCCGGACGCCGGCCCTTACCTTAAGCAGAAGATCGTTACGGAATGCCAGCTGCCTTTCGAAGTGAACCCGCTGCAATGTATAGGCCGGCAGGTAACGCTGGTTGTCCCGGTCCACGAAGCGTTCGCCTGTGTGGGAGATCCCGTAGCCGAGGCTGTTCTTCTCGCGGTAAATGATCCTCAGGGATCCACTTCCCCGATGATGGGGCACATAAATAGCTTGTCCCTTAAGGGGCGCTTCTTCTTCCACCTGATCGACCACCTGGGCATCAACGTAGCTGTAGTCCGTTCGCCAACGAAGGGTGAGTTCCTCCCATAGGAGGAATCGACCGCTCAGGCTGGCTTCGACCCCTTTATCGCGCGAACGATCGATATTCTTAGGACTCCAATACCCTTTGCTTGTCGGGGCCCAAACGATGCGGTCGTCCATTTCCAGAAAAAAAGCAGTGAGTTCAGCACGGAATTCATCCCCCTCTTTCTTTTTTCCGAAATGACCTGACAATCCAGTCTCATAGGACCACCCTTCCTGAGGGAGAAGCTGTGGATCACCGCCGGGCTCCCAGTAAAGGTCATTGAGCGTTGGAACGCGATAAGTACGGGATACGTTCGCTTTCCAATGAAGGTCAGGGTCCCTCATCCATTCCAGATCAGCTCCGAGCGTGGGCATCAGCGGTACGCGCTCACCATCCACCCATTGTTCCTGAAGCAAGCCTTGCAAAAGCAAGCGCTCCCCGAAGCGGTTCTCGAATTGGATGTGTCCCCGAACGTAGTCGCGTTGTTTCTTTTCGGAGTAACCAGAAGAACGCGCTGTTTCCACTTCATGGGCCAAGGCGCCGGAGAGTCGGCGTTTTTCATCCAAGCGATGCTCAGCTTGAAAACGACTCCGCCAGGAGCGGGTCCTTGTTACCGAACGGAGGTCCGAGATCTCTTCCTGGAAGATCTGGTCGCTCGAGAAATAACCCGAGCGAAGGGATAGTTGCGTGGCCGGCCCGTTCCAACGCCACCCCAACATGCTGTTCAACTTTTGGTCCTCCTGGTGCTGCCCCCGTTCCACCTGATCGATAGGAGTTGGAACATCGCGTGAGCTACGCAGATACCAACCTTTAGCAAAGACCCGGTGCCCTTTTCCCAACGTGTAGTGGAAATCCTGCATCCCACCCATTCGACGTATACCAGCATTCTTTCGCTCCTTTTCAGGGTTACCCTTTTCCGTAATGTCCGTATAGCTGAAATCGTTCGCCGCCGAGCGGTAAAAGAGCCGCGTGCGACTGCCAAAAGCTCCCTCGTTCTCTGTATAATCGATGCCCCCCATCCGTTCTCCGAAACTAGCAGCTCGTCCCTGGATCCTTAGGCGCCAGGGAAGGGATCGCTCGATCCCCGAATTCAGCTGAACGCTCCCTCCGATCCCACCACTCCCGTCGACCGCACTCGCTCCCCCATGATGGAGCTCAACGCGGTCCAGAAAGAACACAGGAATGAGCGAAAGGTCTGTCTGTCCAAGGGTCGGGGAACGAAGGGGAAGCCCGTTCCAATACATACGGGTTTCATTGGAACGCGTACCGCGAAAGGAAAGGGAGGAAGTCCCTGAAGGACCGTAATGACGGACCTGAAGGGCGGAATTCTCTTCCAGAAGAGCTCCAAGGTCCTGGAAAGCGTTCTCGCGCAATGTGGATGAATCAACCTGCGTCACCCGATAAGGTTCGCTGGGAACGATCCGATCGGCCCTTATCTCAACAGGGCCGAACTGGAGCGAATCAGCAGGAGCTTGTCCCTTCGAAGGGAGAACATGACCAGAAAAAAGGCATACACTGCTAATGCAGATCCTGAAAAGAAAAGGGATCAGGGACTTCCTTTTCACCGGATCATCAATTTCCGGACGTGAAGCTTTCTTTCACTTCTGACCCGAAGGATGTGCACTCCTTGATCAAGGGAATTAGGCAAGGAGAACCGTTCTTCTTTCGTGTTGGTCCAAGCTGCGCAGCGTCTCCCGGAACCATCGTAAAGCTCGATCATGCGTTCCCCTTGGACCCCTTTGATATGGACGGTCCTGAACGAGCGATCGTAACGGATCTGGAATCCCTCATCATTCTGAGAAGCGATCGAGGTATTGCTCCTCGTATTGATCACACCCACAGCGTCAAGATCGAAACCGCCCGAAGAAAAGGCTGTCGGCCAGGGATCGTTCACCGCTCGCCCATTGCTATCGAGGGTCGAATAAGCCTCCTGGACGCATCCGATAACGTCCACGATCCGCACATGGGTAATGCTATCGATGTTGATGCCGGAACTATCGCTAAGCTCCTGGAGGTCGAACGGGGTCCCATAGCCTCCCCGATACTTTCCAGCAAGCTGGTAGATATTGGTGGCATCGACGGAACCAAAGGACCCGACCTGATCGCTCGTATCGGTGAGGGAGACCGCCGGGAAGCGCACGAATTCCTCCCCATCGGAGCTTACCTCCACAAAGGCAAGTTCCAGAAAATCGTCGCTGAAACTGTTCTCAAAGACCGCGAGATCCGGGCCGGGACCGTCCTGAAGAACGACATCAAAGCCGATCGTGGCCGTTCCATGATCGCCCAGGCTCACGATGCTGCTACCATCCGCCTTTCCGATCACGTTCGAGGGGCTACCGGATGATGCGTATCCCTGGGAAAGGTCGCTCGTGTCCTTTGGGCCTCGCTCGACACTGCAACTGCTCGCCCAGGCCACGAAAGCTGATGAGTCCTTGCTCATCGCTTTTGAGCCGCTCTGGCCGACCGGAGGGGCAAAAGGCCCCGTCCGGTGCTGTGCCAGAACGTCCCCACCAAAAAAAGGGGTTGATAGAAAGGCGATGAAAAGGAGAAAAGGGCTCCTTCGGCTCATCGCTTCATCCATTTGCGCACGAACTCGGTATTTTCACTACGGATCCGGAGGAAATAGCTTCCTTCGTGGAGTCCTTCCAATTGGAGTTCCTCTTCTCCTCCGAGTTCGACCCGACCTTCCTGAACAACGCGTCCGGTCAGATCGATGATCGCGTATTCAGCGGTCGTTGCTCCATCGATATCGGAACTGTTGACGATCAACCGCTCGTCGGCCGGTACAGGACGGAGCTTGAGTGAAGCGTTCTCATCCTCCCTTTCGGCCACGTGAGTATCGGTGAAATCGACGTTGACCACGTCCGAATTCGAGCAAGTGCTATCGTTCATGGCCGTAAGCTTCAGGTTGACGCTTCCCAGATCCTCATCCGCTTGACTGGGATCGTAGCTCGTGCTCAACTTGCTCTTGTCCCCGAAACTTCCGCTTCCATAGGTAGTCCATTCCCACTGATCAGCAGCATCCGCGGAACCGTTCAAATTGACCGGACCGGCTCCAACGGTCGTGGAGATGTCCGAACCAGCATCTACCACAGGTACCGCAATGAGCGTGGCCATGCTGGTGTCCGCTTCACAGCCCCCTACATTGGTGTTCGCAAAGCTCACGGATACCTTTCCATTGCTCGTGTCCATCGAACTCATGGAATAGGTCGTGCTGAGCGCTGCTGAATCAGCGAAACTTCCCGAGCCAGAACTGCTCCATTCGCCGCTCCCTGTGTTCGAGGTCGCGCTTACGTCCACGGGATCATTTCCGGCACACTTCTGAGGTCCGAAAGAAATATCAGATTCCGGGATCTTATCGATGGCAATGCTGACCGTATCGGTCACGGGGCAATCCCCTCCGTTGGTCGCAGCGAGCACAAGGCTGACACTCCCGCTTGTGGAATCGTTGCTTCCGGGGTAGTAATCGGTCCCCGTTATCAAGGAATCCTCAAATTCCCCATCTCCCATGCTCATCCAAGCACTACTGGTGACCGCACCGCCCACGGATCCGCTTAGAGCAACCGTATCCTCCGATGCACAGACGTTCTGGTCCGGCCCCGCATTAACGATCGGAACGGACTTGAAGCTCAGGGTGAACGTACTGGTATCCGGGCGAAAGCGTCCTGTATCCATGGTGACAAGGCTGATCTGAACGCTTCCGCCGGAAGTGTCCGCACTGCTCGGCATATAAGTAGTGGTCAAACTGGTCGGATCAGTAAAAGAACCGCTCCCGGAGCTCATCCACATGCCGGAATCCGTGGATGCGCTCCCCTGGACCATCATATCAGCATCCGCACAGATCGTGGTATCCGTTCCCGCCATTACCCGGACGCTGTCGGCCAGCGTGACCGCGGTTCCGGATATGTCGGTGGAAAAGCTATCGATGCGGGTCCCTCCTGCATCCGTGATCAGGAAGTCACCTGTCGAGAAATAGTTGGTCCGCTGGAAATAGAAGCGGTCAGCGTTCGCATTGAAAGTGCCTGACGTATGGCTCACCGGGAATTCCTGAGGAAAATTCCCCGTTGCTGCGTCGTACACGTTCAGGGGATTATCGATGTTCAGCCAGACGGAATCGTTGCGGGCCATTACCGGACTCCTGCTCCCATAAGAATTGGTATCCGTCGAATAACTGCCTGTTGCAGGATCGAATTGGGTGACGGCAGCGTACAAGAAATTGTTCATGGCGTCATACCGCTCCGATAAGGCATAGATATCGTCACTGTCCTGGACCAGCGAACCGATCCCAGCGGACATCGTGTCCATCTCGTAGATGGTATCGAACGTAGGAGTGGCCATACTGAGGTCCAACCTGGCGATCCGCCCGCTGTCGTTCTCCGTCCCCCCAACGTAGGCCGAATCACCCCTGATCGTAAGGCCAGTGACCCCAAAATCGATGCTGTCCTTGGCATAAGTAGGACCTGCTGATAGGTTGTTGCGGTTGTAGACCCTCACGAACTCGGAGCTTGCTGCGTAGGCACGGGTGATCACCAGGTGATCTCCGCGTACAGCCATGCTCTGGGCTCCTGAAATGGGTTGAATGCTATCGACCACATCGAAACTGTGCTCATCGTATTGATAGATCGCATCTCCACCTGCAGGGTTACCGCTGGCACGTCCAACATGCAGGTAATAATACTCGCCGTCGTAAAGGACGTCATTGGAAAAATCCCCCGGAATGGAATCCTGTATATAAACGGTATCCTTATCCGGATGGTAAGAATAGATCTTCACATAGCTATCCGGTGCCGTATAGCTACCTCCGGTCGACAGAACGACCGGACGCTGGGCCTGTGACCCGATGAGACCGACGAACAAAAAGAGTAGTGTAGCAAGAGAGAACTTGTTGAACTGTGTCATAGCAGGTTTTTTGATGATCCATCAATATACTAAAAGCGATCGGGTAAAAAAAGCGCAGAAAATGCGTTGAGCGGCATGATCCACGACAGGCTTTTATCCCGAAAGCCTTACCGTTGTTACCGATGGCAGGTCTTCTGACTCACCCCAACCACTCGTGACCTTCCCACCCGTTAGGGGTAGTGGTGCTTAAGACGAGCGGCCTTTAGGGATCACAGCTGCGGGAACAGTTCCGGATTCTCACCGGATTCCCTTTCCATCCCGGATCCGGAAGGACCAAGATGACCATCGCCAGCACGAAAATAGAAGATCCGAAGGACCCTTTCTTTTTTATCGAACGATCTTTTTCTTTAAGCTGTCTTAAGATTGGAGGATCCAGTATAAATGGAACCCACCCGCTCATGGCTCTTTTCTTCCAAATCCTGCTCGCCCTCCTTCTTTTCTATGTTGTTGTCTGTGTTTGGATATACTGGATGCAGGAACATCGGATCTTTCGGCCCAGCTCCTTGCATCCGGACTTCGACCTAAGGCTTACCGCACCTCATAAAGAACGCTGGATCGAGGTTGAGCCCGGTGTCTCATTAAATGCTGTCCATCTCAGTTCGGAGGATCCCAAAGGACTGATCATCTACCACCACGGCAATTCCGGAGACCTTTCCGAATGGAAGGACGTCGCATCGATGCTCCTGCCGCATGGGCTCGATGTACTCGTATACGACTACCGGGGTTATGGGAAAAGCCCGGGAAAGATCGACCGGGAAGAACTCCTTTTTAAGGACGGGCAACGTATCTACGATACGATGAAAGCGGAATACGATGAGAAAAAGATCGTCCTCTACGGGCGTTCACTAGGCTCGGCGATCGCTTCCTACCTTGCAGCAGAGAACGATCCCGCCCTTTTACTCCTCGAGACCCCTTTTTACAGCATGAAGGATCTCGTTTTTAGGTACTATCCCTGGCTACCCCACTTCCTCCTTCTTAAATATCCCCTTCGGAACGACCTCCATCTTGAAAAGGTTAGCTGTCCGATCCACATCTTTCACGGCGATCGGGATCGTGTGGTCGACCATCGGTCGACCCAAAAGCTGAAGACCCTTCTTAAGAGCAGCGACCGTTTCCATACGATCGAAGGGGGGCATCACTCCGATCTGAGCGACTTTCAGGAATTCCACGAAGCACTGGAAGAAGCTTTGGGATCGTTCAAGCCTGACGCCGACGATCAGGAAGGGAAGGTGCGAAGTGCTTCCTGAGCAGCCGATCTAAAAGCTTCACGGTCGATCCCTGGATCTTCCTCCTTTTCATCGAGAAAAGCCAAAAGATCCTCGGTGGCCATGTTGCCCACCAATTCATCCTCGGCCATAGGGCATCCACCGAATCCCTTCATGGCTGAATCATAACGCCTGCACCCGCTCTCCCATGCTGCTTCGATATTGGGCTTCCAATTGTCCGGACGCGTATGGAAATGAGCACCGAATTCAACCTCGGGATGGGCCGGTATCAATTCGGAAAAGAGCTTTTGAACGGTCGCAGGATCCGCCACACCGATGGTGTCGGCGAGCGATACGGTCCGGATGCCCATTTCCTTCACCAAACGCTCCGTCCACTCTGAGGCCAAGCTCGGACTCCATTCATCGCCGTATGGGTTCCCGAACCCCATGGAGATATAGACCACCACTTCTTTGCCCGCTCCTTCCGCGATCTCGGTGATCGACCGAAGGCGATCGAGGGAAGCTTCGATCGATGCGTTGGTGTTCCGTTGCTGAAAGGTCTCCGAAATGCTGAACGGGTACCCCAGGTAACGGATCGCTCGGTGCTGGACAGCGTCGCGGGCTCCCCGTTCGTTCGCCACGATCACGAGCAATTTGCTGGATGTTCCGGAAAGGTCGAGTTGGCGGATAACCTCTGCACTGTCCTGCATCTGCGGGATCGCTTTGGGTGATACAAAAGCTCCCATGTCCAGCGTGTCGAATCCCACATCCAACAAGCACTGGATGTAACGGGCCTTTTGTTCGGTGGGGATGAATGTTTCGATCCCTTGCATCGCATCTCGGGGGCATTCGATAAGCTTCATAGCTTTTCTGTTCTTTCCGTTCCTGATCGGCGTTCTAAGATAGCACGGAGGATCCTCCTCATCAAGCGAGGCCCTTCGTAGACCAACCCGCTGTAGAGCTGAAGAAGATCCGCCCCCGCATCGAGCTTAGCGAGGGCATCCCGTTCAGATAGGATCCCTCCTACCCCGATCACCGGGATCTCACCGTCCGTTCCTTGTTTCAGGTAGCGGATCATATCGTTCGACCGCTCGTAAAGGGGGGCTCCACTGATCCCACCTTTCCCGTAGCGTTCCAGCTTTTCCGCTGAAGTGCACAACCCCGTCCGTTGTACGCTCGTGTTCGTGGCGATCAAACCATCCAATTTCATCTCACGGACGATCGCCAGCATCTCGTCAAGCGCTTTTCCTTCCAGATCGGGGGAAACCTTCAGAAGCAAAGCTTTGCTTCCCCCGAACCTTTCCCGGACTTCGAGGCACTTACCCAACACCTTCCGCAATGCATCTTTTTCCTGAAGCTCTCGAAGTCCCGGTGTATTGGGCGAGCTGACGTTGACCACGGCATAATCGACGAAAGGGTGAAGGGTTTCGAGGCAACGGGCACAGTCCGAAGCTGCATCATCGTTCGGGGTATCCCGGTTCTTCCCGATATTGGCACCGATGACCGGGCGGGCCTTCCTTTCCCGGAGTCGTTCGGCGATGGCTTCCATCCCGTCGTTGTTGAATCCCATTCGATTGAGAAGGGCCCGGTCCTCTTTAAGACGGAAAAGGCGGGGTTTTGGATTTCCTGATTGAGGTCGGGGCGTCACGGTACCGATCTCGACAGAGCCTGGTCCCAAAGCTCCCAATCCCTCGTAAGCGATCGCGTTCTTATCGAGACCGGCAGCGATCCCTAAGGGATTGGGGAACTCGATCCCGAAGAGCGTCGTCCTCAAGCTTTCATCCCTGATGGCATAATGCTTCTCCAGACGCTCCCGAAGGAAAGGGTGCCCACCCACAGATCCGAGGGTTTTCATGGCCATTTCATGAGCCCTTTCAGGTTCAAGTAGGAAAAGCAAGGGGCGCAGCAACGAACGATACATCATCCTTCCGACCCCAGCGGCCGTTGGTCCCTTGTCACCGGGTCCTTGCTATGCTTCTTCCGTCCACGCATCACGAACATGGGAAGCAGGCCGTTCATCTTAATGTCCATGTCCTCCAGATCCAAAAAGTGTTGGAGATGCTTCTTCATCAAAGGGGACAACTGATAGAGCACTGCGTGTCCGCCTTCGATGAGCGTCCGATGGAACTCCATGACCAGTTCCACCCTTTCTTCGTGAGCGAGCAGGGAACAGGGAATGCCGGAAATGACCCGATCGAAACCATCGAAGCTGTGCGCCTTCATCTGCTGGGGAAAATGTTGAGCCTGATCCTGGACGACGGTCAAACGGGGATCGTTCCAGCCTATCAATTCGTCACAAAACCGCTTGTTGGTCTCCAGGGCCAGGATCCGCGAACCAGAGCTGAGATGGTCCAGGAGCCGGCGGGTGACCACTCCATCTCCCGGACCGAGCTCCAATACCTGGATGTCCCGGTCCTTTGGAAGTCCTTCACAGACCTTGTCGACCACCCTTTTGGAGGTCGGTCCAACGGCAGCGACCTTGGGGTCTTTGAAGAACTGAAGGAGGTATTGGAGCCTGTTCATGCTCCTCGATTCAGTAGCGCAAGAGCGCGTTCATCTGCGTACCTAGTTCGGGCATTTGCTCCCTTTCCAGTAAGAAAACGCGCCCATCCTTCCGATGGGTGTTCATCGCAGCAAGTTCAACGAGGTCCTCATTGTCGGAGGTCTTTTCAGCGGCGAAATGCACCTTCCGTTCTCCCGCATCGTAAAGGCCGTAGAGGTGGGTGCCCTTTTCGATGAAGAGCGCTTCCACCCGAGCGTCCAAGGCAGCTTTAACGATATCAGCATTGTCGTAGACCGCACGCTCTCCTCCCATGTTATCCTTGTACTGTTGGATGTAATGGTCGCGGTCCTCGTCGAACCGATCCTTTACGATCTCCCAGGCCTTGGCATGCACTTCATCCAATTCTAGTTCTTCCAGGCTCCCTTTCACATACCCGTCCGTTTCAAGTTGCCTGTAGTGAGCGATCTTCCGGTAAAGACCGTAGTAATGTTCTACTCCGGCAAAGACCAAGGGGACGTGCTCATCGTCCAGGATCCTGCTCAGTTGTTCGTCTACGCGGCGAAAGAATTTCTCATGCTCCATGGTCTCTTCGTCCCTGCCTTCACCATGACCGTGCATGATCTTCTGCGACCCACCCCCTTTGAAGGAGCGTTCCTGTAGGGTCTTCTCTTCATGATCATAACCGACAACATCCTCCATGCGACGCGGGAGATCTTCCGGCAAAGAGACTTCTCGGATCTGATAGCGGGAAGCTTCCCACAACTTCACGGCTTTTTCGCTGATACCGATCACATAAAAGCGCCCGTCCCCGTTGAAGAAAGGAAAGAGCGGATGCAGGTAGAATTTGTCCGAGATGTGATGGAAGGATCCGAACTCGATGGGCAAACGGAAGACCCGAGCCCCCTCTTCCGAAAGGAAGAAAGCAAGCCCTTTCCCTGTATAATGCCAGAACATGTTATTCTTTTCGAGCTCATGAGCAGGGCTTAAATAGTTGTCCGCCTCGCTCTCGCTCATCCCGAACTGTTCCAGCAACTCCTTTTTGATCGCTTTCAGATGATCCTTGAAGCGGATCCGATCCTCTTCGTAATTCTCCTTCCCATATCGGTGGGTGGGCATATATATGCTAACACAACGTGGTCCATGCACAGCGTCGAGTTCTTCGAACTTCTTCAGGCTCATTACTCCCGTTTCCATATGCTATTCCTTTTTATTCCTTTAAATGCTAATTTAATATCAGTCCTGTTTCATGCGCTCTTTCGATCGAGCATCGAAGCAAAACTTTTTCCGTTCATGGGACCGTTGGCATAGTAGTCGTTATTGAAATAAGCATAGAGGCGAGAAACTCCCTTCGCCTGGATCGCCTCTGCCCAGTTCCGCAATTCATCCTCACCGTAATAATACTTGTATCGCTCCTTCCCTTTTCCGTGGAAACGAAGGTAGACCGTTCCTTCGCATTCCTCAAGCGTTTCCGGGACATCAAAGGAAGAGGAGATGCTACAGGGGATCGCTTTATGAGCAGCGAGGAGTTCGCGCATATGATCGTCGAACCAGGACGCGTCCCGGAATTCGATGGCGTTCTCCACCTGCTCCGGCAATGCTTTCAGGAATTTCTCGAGCTTCTCCACGTTCTTTTCGGTCTTTTTGAAGTTCCCCGGCAACTGCCATAAAACGCATCCCAGTTTATCCCCCAAAAGAGCGCTCTGCTCATAGAAATCCTTCACATAAGGTTCTACCTCCTTCAGTTTCTTGAGGTGGGTCACATAACGGCTCCCTTTCAGCGCAAAGCGGAAATCTTTAGGCGTATCATCGTACCATTTGCGAAAAGTATCCTCCTTGGGAAGCCGATAAAAAGTGGCATTGACCTCCACGGACCCGAACACTTCAGCATAATAGGAGAGCCATTCCTTTTGAGGAAGCCCTTCGGGATAAAAGCGTTCTTTCCAGTCCTTGAAATTCCAGCCGGAGCAACCGATGTAACGTTCCATGAGCAGAGCCGCTTAAGAGGGCATCAACCCAGCGAACTGGGATCCATTTCCGTTTCGGCTCTATTTCGGATCTGTTCGGAAGCTTCCTTCGAAGCCTTCAAGCATTCCTGAGACAAGGCTGCGACCTCATAATGCTCGAAGAGCTCCGCATAAGCGGAGATGGCCCCATAAGCTGCCGCATTGTAATGCTCGATCTGGAGGAGGGCCGCCACGATGGCCGAATCGATAACCTCTGCCCCCTTAAGATCGTTGATGGTCCGTTTGGTATCCGCGATCCAACCTTCAGTGACCTTGGACGGCGCATCCCCGGAAGAAGCTTTCAACTCAGCGAGTATACGTTCGAGGCGTTCCAAGGCCTGTTGCGTCCGTTCGATATTATCCCGGAGGAGATCGATGGAACGCTCGGAGCTGAGCTGATCCTGTAATTCGGGAAGGTGATCCAGCTTTAACTTCTCCGAGCGATAAGTCCGGTCCACTTTTTCGATCAAAAGGTCTTTGAGCGATGCAATGCTATCCATAAGCTTTTCCTTTTTTCCCTTTCCTGATCTAAGCAACTTTCGGGTCGAGAGCGCTCTTGTTGATCTCTTCTCGAGCGATCCGGGTCAATTCAGCATCCTCTTTTTCTTCTTCTTCCAGGATATCCTTAATAGTAGAGGCGATATCCTGATACCCGATGGTATTGGCGTAGGAACGGATGGCCCTGTAACCCGCGATCTCGTAGTGTTTCATCTGCTGGGCCACTGAAAGCAGGGAGGCATCGAGGACCTCAGGGGCCTTGCACTTTTTGATGGCCAACCATCCTTCATCCAATATCCCCTGGGTCATCTGTACCTTTCGATGACTTGCTTTTTGATCGAGCCTGACCAAGATATCCCCCAGAAGGCTTATATGTTCCTTGCTTCGGTCCCCGATCCGCACGAACAGCTCTTTAAGATCATGGGAATGCAGGTATTCCACCATTTTCCCAAAAGCCTCCATTTCCTGTTCTTCACTACTGTATAGCTGGTCGACCCGATGATAGAGCAGGTCTTTTAGCTGGGTTCCTCCATTGTTCATAGAGCCTAGCTTTTGTTTTGTGATCGGAACAAGCAAAATGGCCGCGATGTTCGAAGCCTCAGAGGGATGGTTCCCCCTCCAGGATCCTTTGATAGAGCTCCTCATAGAGGGGCATCACTTTGCAGAGGTCGAAACGTTCCGCCCGTTCGCGAGCTTGTTGTTTAAAGCGTTTCAAGAGCTCGGGATCATGGAGCAATCTGAGCGCATTGTTCGCCATGTGCTCCACATCCCCTACAGGACTTAAATACCCGCTCACACCATCCTCGTTGACCTCCGGGATGCCTCCCGCGTTGGTGGATATAACCGGAACGGAGGACGCCATGGCTTCCAGAGCCGCTAATCCGAAACTCTCCGTTTCAGAGGTCAGAAGGAAGAGATCGGCGAGGGGAAGCACTTCCTCCGTATTACGAAGTTTCCCTAAAAAGAGGATGTCCTGACAAGTTCCCATCTCCCGGCAAAGCGCTTCTATGTTCTGGCGTTCCGGCCCGTCCCCGATAAGCAGGAGTTTGGCCGGGACCTCCTCCCTTATCCTTGAGAAAATGCGCACGATATCCTCCACCCGCTTTACCTTCCGGAAGTTGGAAGTATGGATGAGGATGCGTTCCCCATTCGGTGCGTAGGCCCTACGAAGCGTTTCATCCACTTCCGTCCGGTATCGATCGAGCTCCACGAAATTCGGAATGACCTCGATGGCTTTATTGACCCGAAAGTGCTCATAAGTATCATTGCGAAGGCTCTCGGAGACAGCCGTTACAGCATCCGAAGTTTCTATCGCATAACTGATGACCGGCTCGAAGGAAGAATCCCGTCCCACCAAGGTGATATCAGTACCATGAAGGGTGGTAATAACGGGTACATGGAACCCTTCGCTGGCAAGGATCCGCTGTGCCATACAGGCAGCGGAGGCGTGCGGGATCGCGTAATGCACGTGGAAAAGGTCGAGGCCCTCGTGCTTGGCAACATCCACCAGTTTGCTCGTGAGCACCAGTTCGTAAGGCTGATACTTAAAGAGGGGATATTCGCTCACATAGACTTCGTGAAAGAAAATATTACCCGAAAAGGATCCGAGCCTTACCGGTTCGCTATAGGTTATGAAATGGACCTCATGGCCTTTCCGGGCGAGTCCCTTCCCCAGTTCCGTAGCTACGACGCCGCTCCCGCCGTACGTCGGATAACAGACGATACCGATCTTCATGGGTGTGTAAGGCTGCTGTGATCGTTCATCGTAAAAAAGAACAGCGGATCCCCGTTCCTGTTCACTTTTGGCTCAGATCGATCGATCGGGATGCGCTGTCCAGGGTAGCATCGTAGATCGCCTGTTGGATGCGCGTCCGAATATCCTTATCGATGATCTTGCGGTTTTTGGCCGTAGGATACACCCGGTTGGAAAGGAAGACGTAAACGATCCCTTCATCGGGATCTGCCCAGGCAAGGGTGCCGGTAAATCCACTATGTCCAAAGCTCTCATAAGAGACGCAATTGCAGGTCGGTCCAGCCCCACCATCGCGAACGGGTTTATCAAAGCCGATCCCCCTGCGATTCTCGATCGAATCAACCCCGCAGAATTGACATTCGGCGAACTCTCGGACGGTGGACTGCTCGATGAAACGTTCACCCCCATAAGTCCCTCCATCGAGGAACATCTGCATCATAACGCCTACATCGTGGGCATTGGAGAAAACACCAGCATGTCCTCCCACCCCGCCGAGCATCGCTGCTCCGGGATCGTGCACATCCCCGTGGATCAATTGCTTGCGGAAATACATGTCGTACTCGGTCGGCACGATCCGCTCCATGGGATGCTCGTAGCGAGGAAGATAGCCCATCGTTCTTAGATCGAGGGGCTCATAAAAATTCTCCTCCACGTATTCCTCGAGCGGCATCCCGCTCTGTTTCTCGATGATCCGCATCAGCAAATAATAGCCAAGGTCGCTGTAGCGATACTCTTTGCTCTTTTTGATACCCGCTGAAAGGATGCGTTTGAAGATGCTATCCCGGTAACTTTTGCTCATAAAGAGCTCGTCAGCGACCCGATAACGGTACTTGGAAGAAGAATCCGTGCTGTAGATCCGGAAGTCCGGTTGTCCGTGATGAAGGGTCTCCTTGTAAAAGGGGATCCAAGGTTTGAGCCCTGCTCGATGCGTCAAAATGTCCCGGAGGACGACGTTCCGATAGGAACAAGTATCCACCATTTCGGGCAAATAGTCGCAAAGGGCACGGTCCATATCCACTTTGCCTTCATCCATGAGCTTCATAATGGAGGACGTGGTTGCCATGATCTTGGTGATCGAAGCCAGGTCGTAAATGTCCTTTTTCCGAACCTTTCGTTTCTCCTCGTAGGTGTGATGCCCGTAAGCTTTGTGATGGACGATCTTCCGGTCGCGGGCCACGAAGATCTGGCAACCCGGGTAGGCTTGCTCCTCGATCCCTTCGCGGGCTATGGTGTCCATCCGTTCCAGGATGCGGGAATCGAGCGACACCTCTTCAGGCAACGCTTTCGCGAATCGGATCGAGCGCTCCCACTGCTCTCCTTCCCCTTCCTGAAAGTAGCTGGATGCGGTGATCGGCAGAACCCCTTCCGCAACACGTCCTCCAAAGATCAATTCACCCGATAAACGCTGAAAGAGCGGACGGTCATCATAGGATATCAGTACAGCATCAGCATTCTGGGCACCGTAAAAGCGAGAGAGAACATAGGGATTCGCGAAAAGATCGAGGACGCTCTTGTTCTTGAGTCCGGTGATGCGTTGAACCAATTCAACCGAACTGGAAGGGACCCCGAAACCGCTGGAAGGGGACCGGGAAGTTCCCAGAACACCTACGATCAGAAGCTCATGCTCCTTCACCTTCTCGATCAGCTCGTTCCGGGCTCTCATGGATGCATGGTGAGGAAGCGCATAACGCTCGATATCGCTGTAGCGGTCCAACGTCCGCTGGAAAGCATTACTCGTATCATCCCCCACCACCACGGAAGCGATATCGCGGTCGAGCTCTTCGATAGGCAATGTCTCTCCATCGTGGTTCGTCAGCGTTAGAGCAGCAGCCGCCAATTTGTCCCGAAGAGCGCGATCAGTACTGCTATTCAGATCCTCTGTGACCCCTTTCACCGGAATGCTATCGCGTTCAGCAAGCCCCGCCCACTCCTTGAACATCAAGATCTTTCGACAGCTTTCATCGATGCGTTCTTCCGGTATCCGCCCTTCCTCGACCGCGTTCGCGATCCGATCGATCGCTTCCGGGACATGCTCGGGAAAAAGGAGGACATCGTTGCCCGCCTGAAAGGCTTTCAGCTCCACTTTTCCGGGGGCATAGCGATCGCTCACGGCCTTCATGTTGAGCGCGTCCGTAAAACTGAGTCCCTCGAACCCCATTTCCTCCTTAAGGAGATCCGAGACGATCGGCTTTGAAAGCGTGGAAACGCTATTGGGCGTGGAATCGAGGGCCGGAATGTTGAGGTGAGCGACCATCATCCCTCCGATCCCCCGGTCAATGGCCCGCTGAAAAGGGTAAAGCTCTACTGAATCGAGACGTTCCCGATCATGCATGATGCGGGGAAGGGCATGGTGAGAATCCGTGTCGGTATCGCCGTGTCCTGGAAAATGCTTGGCCGTAGCGAGCACACCTTCGGACTGAAGCCCTTTTGCATAAGCGATCCCCTTGCGGGCCACCCGATAGGGATCCTCCCCAAAGGAACGCTCGTTGATGACGGGGTTCTTCGGGTTGTTGTTGACGTCCATCACCGGAGCGAAATTGATATGGACGCCGATACGCCGGCATTGCTGGCCGATCCTATGCCCCATCCGTCGAACGAGCGCCTCGTTACGCAAAGCACCCAAAGCCATTTGACGCGGATATTCGAGGGTGCTGTCGAGCCGCATCGCTAGTCCCCATTCAGCATCCATACCGATCATCAGGGGAATATCGCTAATGCTCTGATAATGCTCCGTAAGCTTCACCTGGCGCTTGGGAGTGCCCTGAAAGAAGATCAACCCGCCGATGTGATGCTCCCGGATAAGCCGTTCGATACGAGCTCGATGCTCGGGACCTTTGTTCGAATAAGCGGCGACCATGAAGAGTTGGCCGATCCGTTCCCGAAGCGAAAGGCTGTCCATCACCGAATCAGCCCACGCATGCTCTCCTTTAAGGAACGGAGGTCCCTGATCGAAGGTTTCCGCGACCGGACGGCCCTTTCCTTCCTTGCCGGGGTCCATGCCTATCAAAGCGATGAAGAGCACCGGCAGGAAAAGGAACACCATACGGATCTGGTATGTGAAAGAGCGGTACATATCCGTTAGCGGGAAGTTCATAAAGATACGGTGCTTGACCGGCACGGTGGGACCGCTATATGGATCTTCTCCACGTTCAGCTTTTAATATCGAATGAACGATCGGCCGCTCCGATCGTTGAAAATTAAGGAGGGAAGGCCCGTTGGTGGGCTCTAACTTTGTTCCCATGAGCCGTTCCAAGATGCCACCCGTATTTCGCATCTTCAAGGGAGGAGGCCCCAAAGCCTTCTCCTATCAGCCCCGTTATTACAACCCGGAAAAAGAGGAACGGGAGAAAAGGCGCCAGATGATCGAACGGGAATTGGCGCAGGAAAAGGCGGAAGGGCATCACGACCCTGAGGGCTTCAGGGAACGGATGCGGTCCTCCTGGCGGACGAAAGAGGCCAAGGGAGAGGCCGCACGGGCGAACCTGCGGCTCCTGATCATCCTCGTGCTCCTTTGCCTTTTCATCTGGATCATCTTCTTATACTTGGACCGTTTCTAAGGCATGGGCGGCCTCGTACATCGATTGTCGGACCGAGTGGCCGACCGGATCGCGGCCGGGGAGGTCGTCCAACGACCCGCGTCCGTCGTAAAGGAACTATTGGAGAATGCCGTCGATGCAAATGCGACGCGGATCGAACTCCTGATCCGGAACGCAGGCAAAACCCTGATCCAGGTGACCGACGATGGCGCTGGGATGGCCGACGACGATGCCCGGATGGCCTTTGAACGACACGCCACCTCCAAGATCGAGGGACCGGACGACCTTTTTTCGATACGCACCAAAGGTTTTCGTGGAGAAGCCCTCGCTTCGATCGCAGCCATCGCTCATGTGGAAATGAAGACCCGTCCCCAGGAAGAGCGGATGGGGACGCGGATCCGCATCGAAGGCGGGGAAGTGGTGGAACACGAACCCTGCAATTGCCCGGTCGGCACGACGGTGCAGGTCAAGAACCTCTTCTACAACGTTCCGGCCCGCCGCAATTTCCTCCGCTCCGATCCAGTGGAGATCAAGCACGCGATCGAGGAATTCCAGCGCGTCGCTCTCACCCATCCCGGGCTACGCATGCAGATGCAGAACGAGGGGGATCCCGTCCACGAGCTTCCACCAGCCAGCACGCGCCAACGCATCGTCAACCTCCTCGGTAAGAAATACGATCAACGCCTCGTCCCCGTCGAGGAAGAAACGGACATCGTTCACCTCGAAGGATTCGTAGTGAAACCGGAATACGCCAAAAAGAAGCGCGGCGAACAGTACCTCTTCGTCAACGAACGTTTCATCAAACACTATTACCTTGATCGAGCGATCGCTTCAGCTTACGAGGAGCTGATCCCCCAGGAAGAACATCCCTCATACTTCCTTTATCTGAGCATCGACCCCTCCAGGATCGACATCAACGTTCATCCGACGAAAACGGAGATCAAATTCGACGACGAAAAGGCCGTGCACGCAATCCTTCAAGCATCCGTCAAGCGGTCCCTCGGCCAATTCAACATCGCTCCGAGCCTCGACTTCGATCAGGAAACGAGTTTCGAACCTCCGCTCCGCAAAGAAGGAGATGGCCCCGTCCCTCCTCCGAAGATCCACCTTAATCCTGATTACAACCCCTTTGAGGAAGAAGGGCGGAGCAAAAGCAGCGGTCCCGCACCCCCTCCGGGAACGAAGCAACGCCCTCCTTCCGGTCGGCAGGAACTGTACCGGCCTCTGGAAGGGGATGAGAGCGAAGAACGGATCCTACCCTCCGGGCAACAGGAAAGCCCTGAAGAAGGGTCCCCTTCAGCCCCACCCTATCAGCTCCATGCAAGCTACATTCTCTCCCCTATACGCTCAGGCTTCATCCTGATCGATCAACAAAAAGCCCACCAACGGATCCTTTACGAAGCCTTCATTCAACATGTGGGACAAGGACAAAGCCAACAGCTTCTCTTTCCGAAGACCCTGGAACTCGACGCCGGGGATCTCGAACTCTTGCGGGGCATGATGCAAAAGCTCAAAGGGATGGGTTTCGATATCGAGGAATTCGGCAAGAATGCGATCGTGGTGAACGGCGTACCATCGGATGCGGGAGAGCGAGAGCCGGAGGAGTTGGTGCAATCCCTCTTGGAAGCTGCTCGGGAAGAACGAAACGATCCCAATGACGGACAAGCCCAACGTATCGCATTAGGGCTGGCCCGGAGCAGCGCGGTGCGGCAAGGCCAAAACCTTAGCGAGCCCGAAATGAGCGACCTGATCGATCGCCTCTTTGCCTGTGAGCAGCCCTATTACACCCCGGATAAAAAAGCCACTATTGTTACATTTACGCTCGACGAGCTAGCCAAACGCTTCGGCTGACCCATG
>CAZIDL010000018.1:0-39434 GCA_964537825.1 uncultured Weeksellaceae bacterium | reverse complement strand
CCGTCACGACCAACTGTGGGGACAGCGTCACCCTGGAATTGACCGACAAGAGCACCCAGCTCGGGGACGACTTCAATGATAGCAGCCTTGCTTCCGGATGGTCCTCCAATCAGACCGTCAACTTCAGCAATCCCTGTCCCCCTTCTGTCGACGGCACTCCATACGCCTGGATGGGTCCGGCAGCAACGCAACCCCGGAACCTGACCACTGGCCAGATGAACGTGCAGTGCGGAGGGAATATATGCTTCGACCTCATCTTTTCCGAGCAATCCAATAGTTCACCCTGTGAGGGCCCAGACTTGCAAGACGAAGGGGTTCACCTTCAGTATTCCACGAACAACGGAGCTACGTGGACCGACATTTATTACTTCAACCCCGACACTGCCTGCTGTGGATGTGGAGGAGGTTGTGGAGGCAATCCCCCTTCCCCCTTCGTGAATTGGGACAATTATTGTTTCTCGGTGCCACCCGCTGCTCAAACTACCACCACGAAGTTCCGGTGGTACCAGGAAGATGGAAGCAATGCAGACTTCGACCATTGGGGCATCGACAACGTTAAGATCACCGGATCCACTTGTGACTCGATCGTGGCCTATTCCTTCGATAGCACGACCTACGACACCAATAAGACAATGAAAGTCGCCCCTCTCACGAACAAGGACTATAAAGCCTGGGGGATAACCGACACTTCAGGGGCTAATACGGACACCTGTTCGGCCACGGTCCACGTGAACGTAAAAGGCGTTCCGGACCTGAACGTAACGGCCACGCCCAGCTACATCCAATGCAACGACAGCTCGCAGTTGAATGCTGGACACAACGTCACCACCGGAAGCCTGACCTATGAGTGGTGGCCCAACTTCAACATCAGCGACACGACGGTCCAGAGTCCGATAGCCTGGCCTTCCATCGACACCACTTATCACGTGATCGCACATCAAACCGGAAGTCCCAAATGTGCAGATACGAGCAAAGTGGATGTAGGCGTGAACAGCGACACTTGTATGACGGCTTTACCGACCCTTTATTCCCCTACCTGTAAGAACAACAGCGACGGGATGATCACCGCCAAACTCCGTGGATGCCGTTCTCCCTTTAAGATCATCTGGCGCGATAGCACGGGTGCTATCATAGCTCAGGACAGCCCCGTATCTGGGGTTGACACGTTGAACGGCCTCGTGAACGGCCTTTATACCATCACCACGATCGATACCATGGGATGTACGGCCGACACGACGGTCAAGCTCACCGAGCCCGACCGGATCAAGGCATCCGTAAGCAACGACACGCTGATCTGCAAAGGGGGCAGCGCGAAGATCCATGGTAGTGCTTCGGGTGGGAATGCACCTCCATACACTTACGACTGGAGCAACGGGCTTTCGGATACGACCCATCACACGGTCAGCCCGAAGAACACGACGGATTACATCCTCAGAAGTAAGGATTCGCTCGGTTGCACATCCAAGCCGGATACCGTTACGGTAGAGGTTCATCCATCCATCTTCGTTGCGGCACAACCTACCGACACCATCTGCCCAGGCGGTACCGCTCAATTGAGCACCATATCCACGACCGGTGGCTACGGGAGCGGCTATTCCTATACGTGGGTCAGCGCTGCTGGAGATACCGTGGGGACCGGCAAGACGGTCAGCGTGAAGCCGAGCACGACGATGGATTACATCGTGCATGTAGATGATAACTGCGAAACACCAACGGCTCACGATACCATGACGGTATCCATATTCCCCGGATATGGAGGGGCTAGCGTTAATATGGCCGTGAGTGACACCTCTGGCTGCCATCCGTTCACAGTGGATTTCACATGCCTCACGCCCAGCAATAAGGTTCAGAGCACTTTCTGGTCCTTCGGTGACGGAACGACTTCGAACGATTCCGGGACCACGCAGCACACTTACACAGATATCGGTTGTTACGACGTATCGCTCGAGGTGACCTCCAAGAACGGTTGCGTGGAAGATTCGACCTTCAAGGAGATCGTCTGTGCAAGACCGTATCCCAACGCCAACTTCGTGATGGAGGCCAATGACGGAACGGTATTAAAGCCGCGTATCCTCTTTGCTGACCGTTCCTCAGATGCTGAGCAGTACCGCTGGAGTTTCGAGCACACGGATAGCACCAGTACCCTCCCGACCCTCGAGATGCGCTTTCCCGATGATGCCCCTGGGCATTACGAGGTCGAACAAAAGGTGATCAACCAGTACGGTTGTGCCGACTCCATCACCAAGCTGGCCAAGATCGAAGGCAAGCATCAGGTCTTTATTCCCAACGCCTTCACTCCTGACGGGGACGGCAGGAACGATATCTTCCGGCCGAAAGGCGAAGGGATCTCCGAAGACCTGTATCACCTCCGGATCTACGACCGCTGGGGCAAGCTCATGTTCGAGAGCAAGGACCCGGAAAAAGGATGGGACGGAAAGATCGACGGCGAAGCAGCCCCGAGCGGCATTTACGTCTATGAAGTACGCGTGAAGAACGCGTACACCGGACGGGTAGAGACCAGACGGGGACACCTGACGCTGATGGGGCAACAATGATCGGTCGATCATCACCCCTTTCCATTTGCCGCTAAATGCCGGGCAGCAATGGGATGCAATAAGGTTCCCCTCCCCTAAAGTCCCCTTTGCAGCTCATTGCTGGCTTCGATACCTTTCCGGACAGCCGCTTTCAGCCTGAACCTGGTCAAAACAGGACTTCTTGGCTCTGATAGCTCCGACGGAATGACAATACGGTATGAAAAGCTTTAGGGACCCCCCCACGCGCACTGATGAGGGAAACGGGTCGTACATCACGAAAAAGAAAAACAACTAAAACGAAAGCGAGCTCACTCCTCCCCTTTCGGCTTCTTCCGCTTGACCTCGGTCCGAACGGTGAAACAGGAGAGCTGATCCCCGCAGGAGTCGACCTGATAATGCAAAGGACTGCGGGATTTCATCGCGATCGTAATGAAACCGAGCCCTGCTCCGCCGCGACTGGATATCATTCCATTGGTCAGGACCTCCATGTAGAGATCCTTCAGTTCATCGCGGCCCAATCCATTGATCCGCTCAAGGTTCTCTGAAATGGTATCGAGATCGGAATTGCGGATCAGATTCCCTACGGTGATGGAATGGCTCTCCTCGCGCTGGGCCAGGATCAGAAAGGCCGTCTGTTGATCCTCTTCATCTTTTTCTCCGTGCAAGCGGATGTTCTGCAGCGCCTCGATGAGAATACTGAAGACTTTTTTGACAGCCCCCTTCTTTTCACCACTTTCCAACATTAATTCCTCAGCCCTCGAAGAGAGTTCGTCCACCGTATCCTGGCTGAATTCACCGAAATGGGATATGAGGATCGAAGCCCCGGCCTCCGTGTACGCGTCGTACATTTCTTTAAATCGGGAGTTGCAAACGTCGAAGGCCATGTTGGAAACTGCTCCCATTGTAGTCGGTAGCGCGTGTTCTATTAAAAGGGCACGATCTGGAGCTTGCAGAAACGGAAAGGCACGGACCCGCACTTTTGTAAAAGCAATAATAACAAAATTCTCAACACCTTTCGATCTTTAAGGACCTCCCGCTTTTCCACGAAAGGGGGTTAAGATCCGATGAAACCCTGAGCGATCACGTCCGAATAAGGATGTAGAGGACCAAGACCGATCTCTCCTCCGATATTCCTTATATTTCAGGTTCAGGAGTCTTTTTCATGCAACGTGCTTACTTCATCCAACGTTTCCTTCTGCTTTCAGCGATCATGCTCGCTACGAACCTGAGCCTCGCTCAGGTAACGGTAACGCTCGGGTCAGGGAGCCACATTAACGGCACCGGTGAATATCCGGCTCCGTACGGGAACTATTACGAAGGGGCGAAGCATCAAATGATCATACGTGCCTCCGAACTACAGAACGCCGGGCTGAGCGCAGGCTATATTTCCGAGATCGGCTTCGATGTCGACGATCCAGCAGGGGTCACCTTTCAAGGCTTTACCATTCTCATGAAGAACGGCGCTCCCAGTAGTTTCAGCTCCTCCTTTATCACGAGCCTTGACACCGTGTTGAAACCCGTCAACTACAGTTCCACGAGCGGTTGGAACATGCACGCGCTGGACGATTCCCTCTATTGGGACGGGACTTCCAACATCGTGATCGAGACCTGCTTCAACAATGGGTCCTGGATCGAGAACGATGAAATGGTCCACACGAACGTCGGATACGATGCCACGCACTATTATCGGAGCGACTCGGACCCGGATCTCTGCCAAAACCCTGGCATTGGTAGCTCGAGCCAATACCGCCCTAACATCAAGTTGACCTGGGAAGGAAATATCGCCCCTCAGGCCGACTTTAAAGGAAGTCCCGGAACAACTTGTTCGGGAACGGTCCAATTCAGCGACCTTTCGAAGTTCAACCCGACTTCCTGGAAATGGTACTTCGGGGACGGCGATTCCAGCTCAGCCCAGAACCCCACGCACACTTACAGCTCGAGCGGGACCTACACCGTCACCCTGATCGCCAGCAATAGCCAGGGAAGCGACACGATCGAAAAGGTTGATTACATCAATGTCAACCTCTCGGGTTCCTCGATGGCCCCGGCATCATGTACGCCCATGACGACCGATTCCCTAGAGGGATTCGGGATCCATAACGTCACCTTCAACACCATCGACAATAACAGCCAGGACGCCGAGACCGAAGGCTATAAGGACTTTACCTGCCATGGAACCCAGGTCTACGAAGGCAAAAACTACACGCTCAGCATGGTCACGGACACCCCGACCACCCATAATGCGAAAGCCTGGATCGATCACAACAACGATGGTAGCTTCGATCCCAACAACGAGAAGGTCCTCGACCAAGAGAGCGTGCTCTACCCCAGCAACAGCTTCACCATTCCGACAACAGCTGTCGTGGACACCCCTTTACGCTTGAGGGTCATGGCGGATTACGACGTTGGCACCCCACCGCTCGACCCTTGCCAGGACCCACAATACGGACAAGCAGAGGATTATCTGGTACGGGTGAAGGACAATCCCTTCCCACCTGATGCAGCCTTCAGCGTTTCCGACACCCTGACCTGCACCGGCAGTGTCCAGTTCACGGATCAGTCGAAGAACGCCCCCACCGGATGGAAATGGTATTTCGGGGACGGAGACTCGAGCACGGCCCAGAACCCTTCCCATACCTATACCTCCAGTGGAACCTACGACGTGACCCTGATCGTATACAAAGGAGCGAACGCGGATACCCTCACCCATCAGAACCTGGTCCACGTGAATTTGTCCGGGAGTGTCAAAGCTCCTTCCTGTCAACCCAACACGCTCTCCTACTGCTGTGATTATGGGATCTACGAGGTGAAGCTCAACAACATTCAGCACACGAGCGGGGATGCATCAGAAGGATATCAGGACTTCACTTGCGGCTCCCATACCCAGCTCATAGCCGGTAACGGCTATACGATCGACCTGAAGACCGGTCCTTCGAACAAGCAGGACACCCGCATCTGGATCGATCTGGACAGCAGCGGAACCTTCGAGGCCAGCGAACTGGTCTTCGAATCGCTCGCTACCTACGATCCCACTGGCACGATAAAGGTGAACAATGCGGTCATGAACGAACGCCTAAGGATGCGGATCGTTTCGGATTTCGCGGGCAGTGGCCCCGCGCCCTGTAAGGATCCGACCAATGGCCAAGCCCAGGATCACAGCGTGACGATCGTCCCCAACCCGAACCCACCCGTTGCGGACTTTGAAGCGGACAGCACTTATGTTTGTGGCGGAATGGTCCAATTCACAGACCTCTCCACCAACGGTCCTACTTCCTGGCAATGGGATTTCGGGGACGGGAACACGGACACCGTCCAGAACCCGGTCCATACATACCAATCGAGCGGCACTTATACGGTAAGCCTGACCGTTTCCAACAGCAACGGAAGCGATACGGAGACCAAGACGAACTACCTCACCGTGGATCTGGACGCAAGTTGCGACACCTTCTACATGCCATGGACGGGTAGCGAGCAGACAGACGCTTGCTACGGTACCCTGATGGACGACGGCGGAACCTTACCCTACTCGCCGAACAGCAGCGGGATCTATACCATAGCTCCGTCCAATGCCAGTTCCGTCACCCTGAATTTCATAAGTTTCCACTTCGAAGAAGGGTTCGACGAACTGCATATATATGACGGACCGAGCACCAGCAGTCCTAAGATCGGCTCTTATTCAGGGACTTCGCTCCCGAACGGAGGAACGATCACTTCCTCCTCCTCTTCCATAACCCTAAAGCAGGAAAGCGACGGCATCATCGAAGAGAGCGGTTTTGAGCTGGAATGGGACTGTTCTGTGGGCGTTTCGGAACGGGAGGGGCAAGCGAAGGAAGATCTTGAACTCTACCCCAATCCAGCATCGGAAGAGATCCGGATCCGATGGACCGGCAATGGTCGCTCACCGGACCGCTTGCAACTCTTCAACATGCAGGGTGAACTCATACGAACGGTCCGAAGCAAAGGCAAGGAACGCCTGAACATCGACGTGAAGAGCATGAAGAACGGATTGCATTTGCTCCGATGGACCGACCCCGAAGGAAATCCGAAGACGCGTCGCTTCATCGTTCAACATTAAACCCATCATGCCGCTGAAGCGTCACAGAGGGGCTTATCCCTCCTTCATCATCCTCCTGCTCATACTGATGCCCCTTGCTAGTGGAGCGAGCCACCTGATCGGAGGCAATCTTCGCTATGAGTATCAGGGGATGTTCGGCGGGCAACATCGCTTCAAAGTGATCCTGACGACCTACGTGAATTGCGGTCCCAATAGTCAAGTCCCCTATCCGGAAGATTTTCACGACATCGGAGTCTACCACCATGATAAGGCCAATCCCAACGCGGACAAGGACCTTTACACGACCCTCAACGTGACCATCGTTGACACCACCAAGATCGAGCCCGACAATCCCTCCAATTGTAGCGTGGGGGGTAGTGCTTGCATCCGAAAAGGGACTTTCGAAGGAACGGTGGACCTTCCCAGCTCCCTCGACGGTTATCACCTTTATTTTCACCGTTGCTGCCGCAACGACAACATCAACAACCTGGCGAACCCGGGCAGTGAGGCCACGAGCTTCCACGCACAGATCCCGCCCACACCGGTCGAGAACAGTTCGCCGGATTTCTCGGACGATCCGGTCCCTTTCATTTGCGTGGGGGATACTACCACGATCCTGAACACGGCAGTGGACCCGGACGGCGACAAGTTGGTCTTTTCCTTCGAGGACCCCTATTCCAGTAGCACAGCCACCACTACGAATCCGGACCCTCCTCCTCCAAGTCCCCTTCCCTGGCCGATCCCTCCGGTCACATGGGCCGCTGGTCATAGCGTCTCCCAGCCCTTCGGAAGCGGTGGCTACGCTTACATCAATGCCAACAACGGGCTTACCGAGTACATGATCCCCAATCAGGGTCGCTGGGTGGTGACCGTCGTGATCAAGGAATACCGCAATGGAGATCTGATCGGCGTCAGCCGACGGGACCTCCAGCTGTTGGCCATCGACTGTCCCGGAAATCCCTCTCCCGAACACGAAGCACCGGGAGGTGGAAATACCAAAACCTCCTATACGATCCAGGAGGGGGATTCCCTTTGCTTTCCGATCGATTTTCAGGACCCGAACGGGGACAGTATCGAAATGACCGCCCAGGGACCGCTCTTCGACAGCACCCAAGTATCTCCCGATGCCGTTATCGATACGCCAGCGGTCGGGGACAGCACGGTCAGCGCCCAGTTCTGTTGGGGTACGGCTTGCGGACAGGGGAGAGCCCTGCCCTATCAATTCTCCGTAAGTGCAGAGGACGACGGATGTCCGCCAAAGACCAGCGATGTCATCTACGAGATCGAAGTGGAACCCCCGGAGGCCCCGAACAGCATCGACGGCCCCGACCCGGTCTGTGCCTTTGATAAAGGAACGGTCTATTCGATCGATACGACCGCTGGCTATAGCTACGATTGGTCGGTGAGCGGGGGGACCATATCGGGAGGGAACGGAGTGGACAGCATCCAGGTGGATTGGGGAAGTTCCGGGACCGGGACCATCAAAGTTCACGGTATCAACGGGAACGGCTGTCCCTCCGATAGCATCAATCGGAACATCACCATCAATTCCCTCCCCAACGTGGACGCAGGGAACGACACCTCCCTGTGTGCAGAGGACAGCGTCACCCTGGGCGGATCGCCGACCGGACCGGTCGGGTCCAACTATAACTGGAGCCCGAAAGGGAACATCGATGACCCTTCAGCTTCGAACCCAAAAGCGTTCCCGGCCGATACCACCGATTACATCGTGGAAGTGACCCCTCCAGGGGGATGTACGGCCGAGGATACGATGAGGGTGAACATCAACAACCCCAACATGGAAGCTGGCCCCGATACCTCCATCTGCCTCGGAGATACCATCCAGCTCCAAGCTAGCGGGGCGGACTCCGTGGACTGGCACAGCGGTTATGGACTTTCGGACAGCACGATCGCTGACCCCTTGGCCTACCCCGATTCCAGCGTTAGCTACGAAGTCTTCCTTTACGATTCCGCTACGGACTGCAGCTTGCTGGACACGGTCAACGTCATGGTCGATTCCCTACCGAACGCAGATGCAGGGAATGATACCGATATCTGCCCGAGCGACACAGCTTTACTCGGAGGGACCCCGACCGGGCCCACTGGCTCGGATCACCTCTGGACCCCCTCGGACTCCCTTAGTTCGGATACCATAGCCGATCCGATCGCAACGCCGAACGATAGCACCGCTTACCAAGTCCTCGTAACGGACAGCAATGGATGCCAAGCCACCGATAGTGTGAAGGTCAATGTATTCCCTCGCCCTACAGCGGACGCCGGACCGAATGATAGTATCTGCGCAGGGGACAGCGTGCAATTGAACGGAAGCGGAGGTGTTGCCTATTCCTGGTCGCCCCCCGACAGCCTGAGCGACCCTACCATAGCCAACCCCGACGCTTTCCCGAACGATACGACGGATTACCAGCTCGTCGTAACGAATGCGAACGGATGCTCGGACACGGACGAAGTGGAGGTCCTGGTGAACCCCCTGCCTCCGACGGATGCCGGCCCCGACCTTTGGCTCTGTCCAGGCGACAGTACGCCGCTGGACGGCGATGGAGGTGGGACCTACGCCTGGACGCCGGCCGCTACGCTCGACGACAGCACCCTCGAAGACCCGATGGCAGGTCCGAACGACACCACCCGATACATACTGAACGTAACCGACAGCAACGGTTGTAGCAAACCGGACACGATGAACCTTTTCGTGAACGATGAAGTTCCGGTGGATGCAGGTTCAGATGATACGATCTGCCCGGGAGATAGTATTACTTTGGGGGGCTCCCCTACCAGTCCAGGGGGAACGACCTATTCCTGGTCCCCGGGAGCTTCTCTGGATGACACGACGCTGGGCGATCCCAAAGCCTCTCCGGACAGCACGACAGAATACATCGTGAACGTCACGAACGACACGTGCACGAACAGCGACACCGTGACCGTGGTCGTCGATACCCTCCCTTCCGTGGATGCCGGCCCTGATCAGGAGGTCTGCACGGGAGATAGCGTTCGATTGAACGGGAGTGGAGCGGTCGCTTATGATTGGGAACCTGACAGCAGCCTTTCTGACAGCAGCATCCAATCCCCCTGGGCTTTCCCGAGCGACACCACCGAATACACCCTTGAAGTGACCGGTGCCAACGGCTGCACCAACAGGGACAGTACGATCGTGGCCGTCAACCAATATCCTACAGCTACTGCAGCCCCCGATACGAGCATTTGCCGCGGCGACACCACCCTGATCACCGCGAGCGGTGGCAGCAGTTACCAATGGAACCCTATCGACAGCCTTTCCGCTCCCAATGATGACAGCAGCCTCGCATGGCCCGATAGCAGCAAGAACTACCAGGTCTACGTTACGGATACGAATGGATGCTCGGATACTGCCTCTGTCACGCTAAGCGTGAACGCCTTACCCGTTCCGGATGCCGGAAATGACACCACCGTATGTCTGGGTGATAGTGCAGGTTTACAGGCCATTGGAGGGAGCATTTACGAATGGACCCCTGGGGCATCCCTCAGCGATAGCACGATCGCAGGTCCGAACGCAGGACCAACGGATACTACGGAATACCTGGTCACGGTGACCGACACCAATAGCTGCTCCGCGAAGGACAGTGTGACGGTCAACGTTCCGCCGCTACCGAACGTTGACGCCGGTAGCGATACGAACATCTGCATCTACGACAGCACGCAGCTCGATGCCAGTGGAGCTTCCAATTATTCCTGGGATCCCGGTGCTACGCTCAGCGACAGCACGATCGCCGATCCTGTAGCGACCCCCGATACGACCACGGATTACGTCCTTAGCGGAACCGATAGCCTCGGGTGTTCCAACACCGACACCGTAAGGGTGACGGTCCATCCAAGACCACCCGTGGACGGGGGCAGTGACCATGCGATCTGTCGCGGTGATACCGTCACCCTCAATGCTTCCGGGGCTACGAACTACCTTTGGACGCCCGATAGCGCGCTTTCCGACCCCAGCATCGCATCACCCGAAGCATGGCCCGACACGACCCGCCCCTACCAAGTCCGGGGGACCGATGTCAACGGTTGCATCGCTTTCGATACGGTCCAGGTCGCGGTCTACCGCATCGAGGCCGGACCCGACACCGCTATTTGTCGGGGTGATTCCGTTCAATTAAGGGCATCAGGACCGAACACCACCGATTATGATTGGTCCCCTGCCTACGGGCTCGATGACACCGATATCGCAGATCCCATCGCAGGCCCTGACAGCTCCATCACCTACGTAGTGAGCGGGACTGACATTAAAGGGTGTCAGGACCAGGACAGCCTTCGGATCACGACCCAGCGCATGCCGGGCGCCCGGATGGCCACATCCAAGGAAGCCGTATGCGAAGGCCACCGGTGGACCTTCAAGGACCGGAGCATCCGCAAAGACTCCAGCAAATGGAACTTCGGGGACCGTACGGTCAAAGGGGCCGAAGCTCAGAACCTTTTCCAATACGACAGCGATGGAACAGTGACCCTCATCGCCATCAATAACGGTGCTTGCAGGGACAGCAGCACCCTCCGGATCGAAACGCCCCCCTTCAAGGAGCAGTTCGAAGCAAAAAGACCAAATGTCTTTACCCCGAACGGGGACGGGAAAAACGACGTTTTCTACCTCGAGACGAACGGACAGTACGCATCATGCACTCAAATGCGCGTTTACAACAGGTGGGGACAGCTCATTTTCAGAAGTTCAGGCAACAACATCCGGTGGGACGGATACACTTCCGCAGGAAAGAAAGTGAGCCCGGGCACCTATTTCTACACCCTGATCATCAAGGGGGTGAAATTCGAGGGAGAGCTGGAGTTGATGGAATGACCTCAACCCGGCGAGCTTCCCTAATTTAGCGGTCCAGAACAAAGAGCTTTCCTCATGCTCCTTCTCGCCAAGACCGCAAATGAGAGTGCTCCCCTCTTTACGAACGATGCCATCGTCCTGGGGATCCTGGCGATCCTTTTGGCCTTCATCTTCCGAACGGCCAGCAGCGATCTTCCTTTCTGGAAACGTTTTTACACCTACATCCCTCCCCTACTCCTCTGCTATTTCCTCCCGGCCCTTTTGAACTGGCCTTTGAACATCGTGGACGCCGACGCTTCGAACCTCTATCACGTTTCATCCCGCTATTTGCTGCCGGCCAGCCTGGCCCTGCTCTGCCTGAGCATCGACTTTGAAGGGATCTTCCGGCTCGGTCCCAAGATGCTGATCATGTTCCTGGCGGGGACCTTATCCGTGATCATCGGCGGTCCCATCGCCTTCTTCATCGCATCATGGATATGGCCCGAGCTCCTGGGAGGAACTGGCCCGGAAGCCGTATGGAGAGGACTCTCCACCGTTGCCGGGACCTGGATCGGTGGAGGGGCTAACCAAGCCGCCATGAAAGAGATCTATGGCCCTAGCGCCGACCTTTTCTCAGCGGTGGTCGTCGTGGATGTATTGGTGGCCAATATCTGGATGGGCTTCATCCTCTATGGGGCCGGGATATCGAACAAGCTCGATCGCGCCCTGAAAGCCGACAATTCGGCCATCGAGAAACTGAAGGAACGGATCAGCCAGATCCGCGAGCAATCCTTACGGATCCCCACTTTTCCGGATCTGATGAGCATCGTTGCAGTAGGAATGGGGGCTACAGCGATCGCCCATTTGGGAAGCGAGTTCATCGTTCCCCGATTGACCGACGCAGAAGGAGCTCCCCTGGAAGCTCTGAAGGCGATGAACCTCCAAGCGATCGCCAAACCCTTCTTCTGGGTGGTCGTGATCGCCACCACGATCGGCCTCCTGGGATCCTTCACGAAGTTCAAGCAGCTCGAAGGGGCAGGAGCCTCCAAGGTGGGAAGCCTTTTCCTCTACATCCTGGTCGCCTCCATCGGCATGCACATGAACATCGCTGCGATCCAGGAAAGCCCGAAACTTTTCGCGATCGGTTTCATGTGGATGGCGGTCCACGTCACCATCCTCATCGTCATGGCGAAGCTTATCAAAGCACCTTACTTTTTCCTTGCGGTCGGAAGCCAGGCCAATATCGGGGGAGCGGCCTCAGCCCCGATCGTAGCCTCCTCTTTCAGTCCTTCCTTGGCACCGGTCGGCGTCCTCATCGCCGTGCTAGGGTATGCGCTCGGGACCTATGGAGCGGTATTGTGTGCGCAGTTGATGGCGTGGGTGGCGGGATAGATCCCAAATCCAAGATCCGAGATCCCCAATAGATCCCAGATCTTAAAGGATCGAATTCAGGGCGTAGGTTTGTCAACTCTTTCGGCCCTTTGAGGCTTTTTGGATCATGCTACTTAAAATACTGATGCTCTCTTCGTTCTCCTCGGTCTCCTTATTTACCCGTTCCCTGTCACCATATTTTCCATAGACGAGACGAAGAAAGAACCTGCTTTCTTTTGCCTCTTTTCTGGCAATTACGGCTTTATTGATGAAATCTTTCTTGGAAAAGGCTCCGTCAGCCTCCTCGAATTCGCTCCGATGGAAGACCCGGAGGCTGCAAGTTGTGCCCTGACCCTATCGCATTCTGGCTTCTGAGGAAGTTCCTCACACAGATCCAAGGCCCTCTTTGGAGAACTCCAACGACCTTTCCCGAAGGTCCTTCCTCGGAGCCATATCCCAAGATCCCATTGGTCTGGACGAATATCCCATTATCCCACCCAATACCCCAATACGGGATGATTTCCTTTTGGGATCCGGGATCTTCAGAACCTCTCCCACCCCTTCCCTTTCCGCTCAGGCTCGAAATGCTCGGGATGAAGGACCTCGGCCAGGATCCGCATGGAATCCGCGATGCGAGGGCCGGGGCGGTTGAAATACTGGTTCCCCTCCAGGAGGTAAACCTCGCTTTTCCGCACAGCGCTCAGTTCCTTCCAATGCTCCCATTCGGTCAAAGGAGCCATTTCACGGCGGGTCTTATGGAGGTCGTATCCACAAGGCATCACGAGGATCTTTTCCGGGTCGGCTTCGAGGAGTTCATCCCCCTGGATGAAAGGAGAATGTTCCCCGCCTACGCCGAATAGAGAATGCCCGCCTACAGAAGCGATGATCTCCGGGATCCAATTCCCTCCCGCCATCAAGGGATCGATCCATTCGATGGCCGCCACCGTGGGTTCGTGGATCCTGATCACTGCTTCACGCAACCACTGGCGCTGGTACTCGATCCGCTGCACCTCTTTCTCAGCATGGGCCTGTTTCCCGATCGCCTCCCCGACGCTTCGGATATCGTTCAAAATGCCCACATAAGAAGCTGCGTTGAGATCAAGGATCTGTGGATCCCCTTCAACCCCTTCTTTGATGGCCTTATGGACCGTCTCCGTATCCACTGCACAGACTTCGCACTGGGATTGGGTGATGATCAGATCGGGTTTCAGATCGCTCAGAACCTCCGGGTCCACTTCGTAGACCGCACTTCCCTGGCGGATCAAGTGTCGCACCCGATCATCCGCCTCGCGGGAACTGCCTGATAGGTCCACTCGAGGCGAAGTGCAAGCGGGCAATTCCCCGACCTCCTCAGGGTGATCACATTCGTGCGACCGACCCACCAAGCGATCACCCGCTCCAAGGGCGTGGACGATCTCGGTGGAAGCAGGCAGCAGGGAAACGATCCGTTCGGGTGTCATAAGCGATCAGTGAAAATAACGGAGGTCCTGATCGGCTTCGATGTTCTTCAGCACAGCCGTGATCAAGCGGATCAAGTCCTGGAGATCCTCCTTGTGGACCATCTCCACCGTCGTGTGCATGTAGCGCTGAGGCAGCTGGATGAGGGCTGAAGGAACACCTTCGCTGGAATAAGCGAATGCATCGGTATCCGTACCGGTCGCCCTCGAGGCCGCCCGCCGCTGAAAGGCGATGTTCTCCTTTTGCGCAGCTTCCACGATGAGTTCCAGGAGCTTGTTCTGGACGGAGGGCGCATAGGTGAGCACCGGCCCATCGCCGGCCTTGAAATCCCCGTTCTTGATCTTATCGATCATCGGCGTCCGTGTATCGTGGCAAACATCCGTGACGATGGCCATATCGGGGCGGATCCGCTCGCTGATCATCCCGGCCCCACGAGCTCCGACCTCTTCCTGGACCGCGTTCACCACGTAAAGGGTGAATGGCAATTCGATCCCTTCTTCGTGGAGCCCTTTCAGGACCTGAGCGATGGCAAAACCCCCGATCCGATTGTCGAGAGCCCGGCCCATGTAATAACGATCGTTCAGCTCGTCGAAGCCATCCTCGTAGGTGATCAGGCATCCAACGTGGACCCCTAATTTTTCCAATTCCTCCTTGGAGTCGCAACCCGCATCAAGAAATATATTGTCCGCTTTAGGTCCCACCTCATTGGCTCGATCGCGCGTGTGGATAGCAGGCCATCCAAAGACGGCCGGGACGGTCCCGTCCGCCGTATGGATCCGTACCCGTTTGGAAGGAGCGATCTGATGATCGGAGCCTCCGTTACGGATCGGATAAATAAAACCATCATCGGTGATGTAATGGATCCGCCAGGAGATCTCGTCGGCATGGGCTTCGATGGCCACCTTCTGATCCTTTCCAGGGCCAACGATCCCGGCTACGCTCCCGTAATCATCCACGATATGATCGTCGATATAGGGTTTGATGTAGTCGAGCCACTTGCGTTGACCGGCCTCCTCCATCCCCGTAGGGGAATAGGTGTTGAGGTAATCCTCGAGGAAATCGCGTGCGTTTTGATCGATAGGTGGGCTCATGGTTGCTCGGCTTAGGGAAAGCGAAGGTACGGATCTTTCTTCCCTACAAATGGGCATGCCTCCGCTATTCCCAATATTCCCATCAGAATGGCAAGCCCTTTTAGCCCTGAAAAAGGAGCTAGCTCCGCTAGCTTCGAACGTTCAAGCGGTATCGATGCCGATGCCTGCCGGCATCGGCCGATCAGGATCAGGAAGTCCAAAGATCCTTTATATATTAGAAGCACCAATGTTAACGACCAAGATCACCAACCCCCTGCTCATTCTTCTTCTTTTCACCCCGCTATCCCTTTTTGCCCAAAATGACACGGCAAGCGGAAAGGGCAAGGATGGCTCGGTCATGGAAAAGCTCGATTCGCTGAGCGGGGATTCCAGCGAGTTCGTTCATCCGAGGGCGGACGATGCCTACAACAAAGGCGTCGAGCTATTCAGCGACGGGGACCTGAAAGGGGCACTGAACCGCTTCGATTCCGTGATCAACTGGGAACCTGATTACGTGCGGGCCCATTTCAACAAAGGGAACGTCCTTGCCGAAATGGGGAAGAAAGAGAAGGCCATACAGGCCTTCGATAAGGTGATCGAACTGAAGGACAGTTCCTTTAAGACCTATAAGGCCTATTACCAGCGGGGACGGATGAAAAGGCAACTAGGGGATCTGAAGGGAGCTGTGAAGGACTTTGAAAAAGCTGCTGAACGGGATGCAGAAACGGCCAAATACCACTACAAGATCGGCGTGATCCATTTCGGACAAAAAGCATATGATAAGGCCATCGACGCTTTTAGCGAAGCGATCGATCGCGATCCTGAACATGCATACGCCTATAACGACCGGGGGAGCAGCAAGCTGAAAAAAGGAGATATCGAAGGTGCGATCCAGGATTACGAGGAGGCCATAAGAGTAGATGCTTCGCTGGCCTTCGTCTACAACAACCTCGGCTCGGCCTATCGGAAGAAAGGGGAATACGAAAAGGCCATCGGGGAATACGATCAGGCAATACGGCTTAACGACAAGGATCCCATCGCTCTCAACAACCGCGGAAAGGCGAAATACGAGCTCGGTCGTTACAAAGAAGCGATCACCGATTTCGATAAGGCGATCAGCATCGACCAGGAATACAGCATGGCCTACCTTAATAAGGCAGCGGCCTACATTGGCATCAAAGAATGGGAAAAGGCCGTGAGCGCTTGCAACAAAGCCATGGAGCTGAACCCGGACAACGGCTATATCTATCTGAACCGTGGGATCGCCCGCGAAATGCTCCGTAATGTGGAAGGAGCCTGCAAGGACTGGAAAAAAGCCCAAAAGAGGGGGGTCGGGAATGCCGGGAAATACTACAAGAACACTTGCGAGCTCAAATGATCCGGAATATCACGAGCATAGCGGTCCTGGCCTCAGGCCTCCTTTTCACCCTTCCTCTAAAAGCCCAAAAGGAGGATGAACCGAACATTCCCTTTGAGCGGAGCGCCTTCAAGAAGCACTTCGATGATTCCCTGGGCAAAACGGAAAGGTGGAGGAGCTGGCGTCACGCTTACCGGAACGTGACCGATTGGGTGGAAGAAGGGAACCAGATCATTCGGAACAACCCGCACATGTGGGAAAAGGCCCTCGCGAAGTACAAAAAGGCTTACGAGGTCAATTCCAACAGCGCTTCCCTCCACTTCGGAATGGGGAAATGCTACCTACGGTCCAATCAAAAGTTCAAAGCCCTCGAATATTTCAAGCAAGCTCATGCGCTCAACCCGGACGTACATCCCCGGATCAAGTTCTTTCTGGGTAGGGGGTATCACCTGGACGGACAATGGAACAAAGCAGAAAAAGCCTATAAGGACTATCACCGCCAGCTAAGGCGCAAAAAGGACCAGGAGGACCTGAAGGTGGAAAAGGAGCTTGTCAAAAAACGTATAAAAGAAGCTCAGACAGGACAAAGGCTCATTCAGGAGCCGACAAGGGTCTGGATCGACAACCTCGGGGACAGCATCAACTCGAAATATCCCGAATACGGAGCTGTCATCAGTCCGGACGAGAACTTTCTCATGTTCACCTCGAGAAGGAAAGGGACGACAGGTGGAGAGAAGATGCCCGGAATGAGCTCCTACTACGAGGACATCTATTATTCGAAACGAAGAACGGACGGGAATTGGGGGGAAGCAGAGAACTTCGACCCACCGATCAACACCGAGGACAACGATGCCATCGTAAGCCTATCACCGGACGGAAAGCAACTCCTGATCTATCGACCGGACCGAAGCGGGGATGGGAACATCTACATTTCCAAGAGCACTCAAGAAGGCTGGAGCGATCCCGAAGAGCTCGATGACCCGGTGAACAGCGACTATTTCGAAAATTCAGGGGATTTCTCCTTCGATGGCGAAAAACTCTATTTCGTGAGCACACGCCCCGAAGGGAACCGCGGTAAAAACACTCCCCGCCCCCTTTTGGCGAGCAACAATCCAAGCGAGCATAGCAAGGACATCTGGGTGGTCGAATGGGATGAAGAGGATGAAGAATGGACGAACCTGAAGAACCTTGGCCCGACCATCAACACCCCTTACGATGAGGACGGCGTTTACCTCCACCCGGACGGCAAGACGATCTATTTCTCTTCCCAGGGGCACAACACGATGGGCGGTTTCGATATCTTCAAGGCCACCAAGACCAACGACAACAGCTGGAGTACGCCCGAGAACATCGGATATCCCGTGAACACACCCGATAACGATGTCTTTTTGGTGGTCGGTGGTAGCGGGAGGCATGGCTATTACACCTCTTTTAAAAAGGAAGGCTACGGGGAAAAGGATCTCTACAAGATCACCTTCCTCGGTCCGGAAAAGGAGCCGGTCCTCATGACCGAGGATAAGCTTTTGGCCAGCCGGAACAAACCCATCAAGGAAGAGGTGATCGAACCGAAAGTGAAAGAGAGCAGTTCTGCCAGTCTGACGATCCTAAAAGGAAAAGTAAAGGACGCAAAGAGCGGAGAATCCCTGGAAGCTAAGATCCAACTGATCGACAACAAGACCACCAAAAAGATATCCAAGACCAAATCCGGTGAGAAGAACGGAAAGTACATGGTCTCCCTCCCAGCGGGGAAGAACTACGCCATCCACGTGGAAAAGGACGGTTATCTCTTCCATTCCGAGAACTTCAACATCCCGGACTCCGCCGCCTATCAGGAGGTCACCAAGAACATCGAACTGAAGAAGATCGAGATCGGAAAGAGCATCGTGCTCAAGAACATCTTCTTCGATCTCGATAAAGCCACGTTGAGGGATGCTTCGAAGGCTGAACTGGAGCGCTTGATCAAGATGCTCGAAAAGCATTCCGGGATCAAGATCGAGATCTCAGGTCACACCGACAGTCAAGGGAGCAAAGCCTACAACCAGGACCTTTCACAAAGGCGGGCCAAGTCGGTCGTGGATCACCTGGTCGAGCACGGCATCTCCAAAGACCGCCTTGAGGCCAAGGGGTATGGAGAGACCAAGCCGATCGCCACGAACGATACCGAGGAAGGACGCCAAAAGAACCGGCGCACCGAGTTCAAGGTGATCGAGAAATGAAGGGATCCCTTTGGATTCGCTGACGCAGCTCACGCTTGGAGCGGCCGTTGGCGAAGCCTGTATCGGACGCCGGGCAGGGCATCGAGCATGGATATGGGGTGCTGTATTGGGAACCCTCCCCGATCTGGATATCCTCGCTTATCCCTTCATGGATATCGTGGCCTTTACGCAATTCCACCGCGGACCGAGCCATTCGATCACCCTTCTCCTTCCACTCTCCATCCTCCTCGCTCACCTTTTCCCGAAGATCCATTCGAAACCCCTTATCGGACGCAGCAAGTGGGGCCTTTTTGCATTCCTGGTCCTGATCACCCATGCCCTCCTCGATTGCTTCACGACCTGGGGGACCCGACTCTTTTGGCCATTCGGCACACGGATCGCCTGGGAGAGCATCTTCGTGATCGACCCCTTTTATACGCTTCCCCTCCTCGCCTTTCTGATCGCTGCTATCCTCCTTCGCGAACGGGAAAGAACACGCGTTAAGCTCATTTGGGCCGGGCTTCTGATCAGCAGTACTTACTTGGGCCTCACACTTGCCAACAAGGCCTATATGGATCATAGCTTCGAAGGGGAGCTGAGCAAGACCGAGGAGCAAGTAGTGGATCACCGAACCCGCCCCACCCCGTTGAACAACTTCCTTTGGTCCGCCATAGCCCGAACCGACGAGGGGAACTATCTGATCGGGTACCATACCCTCTTGGCTCCAGAACAGCCGATCGATCTCCGGAAGATCGAAGGGCAACACGAACTATTGAAGGGATCGCGGAACTACGCGAACGTCCAGGGGCTTATCGAGATCTCGAAAGGCTACTACGCTGTGGAAGAGGGAAAAGGCCAAAACCTACGCTTTTACGACCTCCGCTTCGGCGAACTCTTCTTTTGGGAACCCGATCGCGCAAAACCCGTCTTCACCTACCGGATCCAACTCCGGGATCATGCACCGCCCAAGATCGAACGGATCGAAGAAGCGATGGGCCTGAAAGAAGGGGACTTCCAAGCCTTCCTGAACTGCATTTGGAAGGGAGTGCCCAAGAGCAAGTCTGATTCCGATCCTAACTCCACCTCCAATAGTAAAGAAGAGGAACTTCGGTCAGATCTAACTTCTGATATTTAAAGGGAAATCAGGGTTAGAATTGGGACCCATCCTCCCGGGTCATTTTGGCAGGGCTAAAGCAAAATCTCCCTTCATTCCTCCGATGAGGAGGATACGGGCCTTTCCGTCCGTCGGATCGCCCCGATCCAGGATGCGGCAGTTATCACAGAGCTTCCATCGCTCTTTACCTCGAGGTCGATGGAGCAAAAGAAGTTCTCCCTCGTCGAACTCCCCTTCGGAAGCAGCGAAAAAGACCGCTTCAGGGTGGACCCCTTTGACACGCCTTCCATCTACATTGAAGATCACACGCATGCTACTATCCCGGGGATAGGTCCCTCGGACCGACCAAAAGCGCGTCTTCGATATCCGGTATTGCCCACGGAGCTCTTTTCCCACCTCTGCTTCGATGAAATGCTGCCTGAACTGGATGTGGAAAGGATCCAAGGGCCCGTCAAGATCCAACTTGGCATCCACGTGGTCGAAGGAACGCACCCCACCTTTCCGGACCGTAGCAGTGTCGGTGATCATCGACTGGGCAAGCCTTCCTCCCGGATCGGCCGCTACATGCACTGGCTTAAAAGGAAGCTGAAGTTCCACCGTTCGGCTCTTTTCAGAGATACGGACCCTTTCGCTCCCTTCTTGACCCTTCGCCCCGTGAAAGAAGAGCTCCACCGGTACCATCCGGTAAGGCTCAGAAGCGTGGGTCATGCGCTGTTCCAATTCCACCTGGACGTGAAAGCGCCCTTCCACCTTCTCCGCATCGAAGGATCGCACCCGAAAGTGAGGGAAACCGGGCCTTAGCAACCATTCCTCGAAATAAGCCTTCATCGGGCGTTCGCTGTAACGTTGCCAAAGTTTTCCGAGCTCTTGGGTGTACAGGTTCTCATATGGATGTTCCGACAGGATCCTTTGAAGCGGAGGGAAGAAGAGGCTATCACCGATCATGTAACGGAAGGTCCGGACCACATCCGCTCCTTTATCATAAACGTGGGCCCCATAAGTGTATCGATGCGGGATCCCGTAAACAGAGCGATGCTCATTCCCATCCTGAAGATGAGCACTTCGGAGCACCTTTTTATGATTCTTCTTCACCGCTTCCATGTATCCATTCTTACCGTCCATTCGCTCCCTGAACAAGAACTCACTGAAGGTGGCCATTCCCTCGTTGATCCACATATCCCAAGGAGTAGCACAGGTCACAAGATTGCCCCACCAACTATGGGAAAGTTCATGGACCATGAGATCGTCCGAACGGTGCGTACCGTTCACTGAAGCGCTCGGATAAGCGATGTTCGTCGCATGCTCCATGGCCCCCGATGGAAAAGGAACGCTCACATAACCCACCCGCGGCCATCGATAAGGTCCATACCGTTCCTCGTAGAGAGCGATCGCTTCTTTCAGATGAGCGAAGGACCTGACCGCCTTTGTGCTATCTTCAGGAGCTACATCCAGGCGGATCGGGATCGTTTCACCCGTCCGGCTCTCATAGCTCTTTTCGAGCGTGGCGAAAGGGCCGATGGCAAAAGAAACGAGATAAGGGGGAACCCGCTTCTCCAACTCCCAATGCCACACTTTTCCGGTCTCCACATCGACCACTTCCTGCAGGATCCCACTGCAGACCGCCTTCTCTCCTTCCGGGGCAGTGACCCGGAATCGATAGCTTGCTCGTTCCTGGAAATTATCCACGCAAGGGTACCAAGTCCGGCCATAACTATGGGGCTTGGCTCCGAAACCAACACCCAAGTTGAAGACATAACCATTGCGGAAGTAGGTTCCTCCCCATCCGGTTTCGTCGATCACAGGTTCTCCTTCATAAGAGACCCGGAACTCGACCGTATCCCCTTTTGGGAGGGGTGTATCGAAATTCAGTGAAAGCTTTTGACCGTTCCGGTCAAAAGCGATCGGCCTTTCCCCGAGCCTGACGCGCCGGACCTTAAACCCCGCTAGATCGAAGGAAAAAGCTTCGACCCCTTTCTTCAGCACCCTTGCCCGGATCCGGCAATTCCCCTCCAGGGTCCCCGCTTCTCGGTCAATCCCATGGATATCGACCCTGTAGCGAAGGACATCGAGCGAATCCGGCCTTCCGTCCTTCATGAACCAAGGCAGCCCCTCCTCCGGATGAAAGCGTTCCCGGACCTCCTCGGAGACCCATGGCTGCTGACAAGGGAGCGATCCCGGGAAAAGAAGTAAAAAAAGGAGAAGGATGGAGCTCATTGAGGAGAACATCTTCAGCCTTTCAAGCATGTAACCGATAGAAAGCATTGGAAAAAAGGGGAAAAGGAATTTAAATAGGCTTTCGTACATCCTTTTGGAAGATTTTTTCGTCACAAAGTAAAGATCTGGAAAGACCCGATACGATGAGACCTTCTACGGAACTTTTTGACCTGATCCGATCGATGTCCCGATCGGAGAAGCGTTTCTTCAAGCTGAACTCCTCGATCCAAAAGGGGGATAAGAACTACCTCCGCCTTTTCGACGCGATCGATGAGCAGAAGGAATACGATGAGAGCGCGATCAAAGAACGCTTCAAAGGTGAGACCTTCATCGAGCACCTCCCATCTGAAAAGAACCATCTTTACAAACATATCCTTCGAAGCCTCCGCCTTTATCACTCTGATGATTCTGCCGATGCCCAAGCCCAAAAGGAGCTCAAGAACGTGGAGGTCCTCCACCGGAAACGCCTCTACAAAGAAGCTTGGAAATTTCTGAAACGGGCCAGGAAATTGGTGGAGCATTACGAAAAGTTCAACCACCTGCTGGATGTGATCTCATGGGAAAAGGCATTGCTGCAAGAAGGCCCTCAAGCCAAAAAGCTTTCTGCACGGATAGATGACCTCGTAATGGAAGAGAAGGCCACGATCGAGAAAGTGCGGAATCTGGCCGACCATCGGATCCTCTATTCCAAAATGCACTTCGCCTTCAAGAGCGGTGGTTTTGTTCGCTCAGAGAAGGAAAAGGAGGTCGTCCGGGAGATCAAAGAGGACCCTTTGCTCCAGAGTGAGGAGCGGGCGCTTTCTTCGCGTGCGGCCACCCTTTTCCATTACATCCGGGGTTATTGCTTCACAGCAGAGCTCTCCCGAGAAAAGGCTTTCCAGGAATTCTCCAGAACGCGGCAGATCCTCGACGAAGAGAGCGCTTTGCGAGAAGACCTTCCCAATCGCTACATCGACACGATCCGCCACCTCATCAATTACAGGATCTGGAAAAAGGATTTCGGGGAAGCTGAGAACCTAACGGAGGAGCTTCGCGAACTTTCCAGGAAAAAAGAGTTCCGAAGCGTGAACCTCCAGGTCCGCATCTTCGAGATCCTATCGAACGCCGAATTGCTGCTCATCGATCAGAAGGGGGAGCATCATCGGGTCCACGACAAGATGGAGAAGATCGAGAAAGGCTTGGAGGCCTATGGGGAAAAGATCAACAAAGAACAACAGATCGTTCTCTACTTCAACATTGCCTATGCGTATTTCGGGGCTCGCGAGCAAAGCAAGACCATCAACTGGCTGAGCTCGATCATCAACGACAAGGATGATGATATTCGTCGGGATGTAAGGAGTTACGCCCGCCTCTTCAACCTGATCGTCCACTATGAACAGGGTAACAAAGACCTGCTGGAGTACCTGATCCGTTCCACTTACCGCTATTTGAGCAAGACGCAGCGGGACTTAAAAACAGAGACCCTGGTCCTCGAATACCTCAAAAAGCTTTCAAAAGCACGTTCCTCTGAACAGGTCAACGAGATCTTCCAGGAAATGGAGGAGCAGGCGGAAGAACTCTTTAAAGACCCCAAAGAGCGGGTCCTCCTCGAGTATTTCGACCTTCAGGCCTGGCTAAAGAGCAAAACGAAAGGTGGGGATTTCTCGAGCGTGGTCCGGGAACAAGCCCATGCACCGGTCAAGTCATAGGATGTTCACCTCTGGCTCCAGAGTTACGCCGAAACGGGCATGGACCGAATCCTGGATCCGTCGGGCAAGTTCTTTCAGATCCTTGCCTTTCGCATTGCCGTAATTGACCAGGACGAGGGGTTGACGGTCGTGAACCCCGTGGCCGTTGAAACGTTCTCCCTTCCATCCCAAACGCTCGATCAAACGAGCGGCCGGGATCTTGTAACGCCCATCCTCAAGCTTGAAACCCTTCAGCTCAGGGTCCTCAGAACGCAATGCTTCGAATTTGCTCGCTTCAACCACCGGGTTCTTGAAAAAACTCCCTGCGTTCCCCACCTTTTCCGGATCGGGAAGTTTGCTCCTCCGGATACGTATGACGGCACGGCTGATGGCGTCCAATGAGAGCTCTTCCACCCCCATCCGCTCGAGCTCTTCCTTAAGGGAACCATAAGCGATCCTGAACTCTGGGTCACGGGATAAACGCAGGGTCACGTTCAAGATCAGGAAACGGTCCTTGAAGCGTGTCTTAAAAACGCTGGTACGGTAACCGAACCCGCAATCTGCTTTCCTGAAGTGCTCGACTTTTCCGGTGCTCAGATCGAAGGCCTCGAGCTCTTCGAAGACCTCTTCGAGCTCGACGCCATAGGCTCCGATGTTCTGCATGGGAGCAGCACCGATGCGACCAGGGATCAACGAAAGGTTCTCGATCCCACCGTATCCCTGCTCCACGCAATAACGAACGAAGCGATGCCAATTCTCCCCTCCACCGACCTGGATCAACACATCCGTCCCTTCCGAACGGAGAGGTTCAATGCCAGGAATGGAATTGTGGATCACCGTACCTTCCTGATCCTGCGTAAAAAGCACGTTGCTCCCCCCTCCGAGGACGAGTTTTCGCTCATTTTTGACCTCAGGGAGGGCCAAAGCCTCCTGGAGAGCTTCCAGTGATCGCACTTCCAGAAAACGTTCCGCCGTGGCCGGCACCCCGAAAGTGGTATGCGGGGCCAAGGGGACCTGATACTGAAGATCGGGGCCGTGTCCGTCCATCAGAGCCAAAGGTAAGAGCTTTCGAAAGCTCCCCTTCCGCTTCCTTCCCTACCTTTGAGAAAGTCAAGGCAAGCCATGCAGAAAAGGGCCATCGTAACCGTGATCAATGACCTGACGACGGATCAGCGCGTGGCCCGCATCTGTAGGACCCTGGAAGAAGAAGGCTACGAGGTCTTTCTGCTCGGAAGGTGCCTGAAACAAAGTCCCCCCCTCCCCGAGCGCCCTTACCGGATACACCGGATGAAACTTCCCTTCGAAGCCGGCCCCCTCTTCTATGCGAGCTATTCGTTCGCCGAACTCTTCCGGCTCTTGCGGGAAAAGGCGGATCTCATTTGGGCCAACGATCTTGATACACTCGCGGCAGCTTTTTTGGCTTCGCGTTGGAAGGGGATCCCCCTCATCTACGACAGCCACGAGTATTTCACTGAGGTGCCGGAGCTCCAGGGGAAAGGTTTCAAAAAAGGGGTTTGGCAATGGATCGAACGGAAGATCCTTCCGAAACTACCCTTCATGCTCACCGTCAACCCTTCGATCGGCGGCAAATACCAGGAACGTTACGGGATCCCGGTGCACGTGCTCCCCAATCATCCATCGGGCGATCAATTGCCGAACGCAGCTGCCGGAACGCGGGAAGAGCTCGGATTACCCAAGGACCGCTCCATTCTGATCCTCCAGGGATCAGGTATCAACGTGGGAAGAGGCGGAGAGGAACTGGTTGAAGCGATGAAGCAGCTCGACAACAACTACTTGCTCCTCTTCATCGGCAGGGGTGATGTGATCGAAAAGCTCCAGGCACGGACCATGGAAGCAAGGCTTGAAGACCGGATCCGCTTCCTCGATCCGATGCCCTACGAAGCGATGATGGCCTACACCAAAAATGCCGACCTCGGCCTGACCCTGGACAAACCCGTTTCGGAGAATTACCGGCTCAGTTCCCCCAACAAGCTCTTTGACTACATTCATGCCGGGATCCCCGTACTCGCCTCTGAAGGGCTACCCGAAGTGGAGCGCATCGTTAAAGGGTATGATATCGGCGCACTGACGGACCCTAGGGATCCGGAACGGATCGCAGTGGACATCAAGGAGCTGCTGGACGATCCGGAGCACATCAGGAAATTCAGGGATAACTGCCAGCAAGTTGCTCCTGAACTGACTTGGGAAGCCAGTGGCAGACCCGTTATTCAAAAAGTCTTGAAAAAGCTGGGGACTTAGTCGGATCCTTTTTCGCCCGTTCTCCCTTCCCGCTCGAACCCGATCAAAAGGCCCAGCTTGTAGAGATCGAAGAGGCGAAGCCCACCCTTCCCGCTCGCCAACCGCCTCCAGATGAAACCTTTTCCGAGCACGAAGAACGCACGGATAATGGATAAAAGCCCGGTCCCCTTCCACCGGTGATAAAAGGCCAGCAAGCTCACGGAGCGTATCAGTTCCGGATCCCCTCCTGCTGAACTTTCGATACGTACCAGGTTCCGAACCCCTTCCGCGGTCTTTTGTAGGAACTCTTGGTTTGTCTCCAAATGATCGTTCAGGACCGGGGCATCGATATAGCGGATCCGGGCCCCCGCTTGCTTCGCGCGATGACCGAAAAGGGTATCCTCATGTCCGTACCCTTCGAGGCGCTCCTCAAAAGGGATGCGTGCGAGCAGATCCCGATGAACCAGAAAATTGTTGGTCATAAAAGCACGAAAGGGGGCTTCCCTACGCTCACCCAAAGAGCATTGCTCCCTCCGAACGCCGTACTTCCATCGAAGAAGGCGCTCTTTTTCCGGAACTTGCTCTCCATAGATCCTTCCCCCACAGATCAATTCGACCTTCTCTGCTTCGATAGCCTGGAAATAACGCGCTAGAAAGTCCCTATAAGGAATCCGGGAGTCGCAATCGAGGAAGAGCAAATACGGGTATTGAGCATAGTCCAGGAAAAGGTTCCGGACCCTCGCTCGTCCTACGTTCTCCTCGAGCTCTAAGTAGCGGTGACGGTTGCGAAGAGCTGCGTTCGATCCGCGATAAGGGGCTGAAGAGGCATCATCGATAAGGACGAGCTCAGAAGCTCGTCCCGATCGGGCCATTTGCTCTTCCAACTCACCCACCAACTCCCGTACATCATATTCATGTATGGGAATGCAGATCGAGATCATGGCCTTCTCCCCTTTAAACGACGGGCATGGTCTCACTCACGGTCCCATCCTCGCATTTGACGGTCGGAGAAGGGAAGTCCTTCATGATATGGTAATCGTGGGTTGCCATAAGGACCGCCCGGCCATTGCTGGCGATCTTTTGGAGGAGGTTCAGGATCCCGCTCGTGGTCTCCGGGTCGAGGTTACCGGTAGGCTCATCCGCCAGGATGAGGTCCGGATCGTTGAGCAGAGCCCGCGCTATCGCCACCCGTTGCTGCTCACCACCCGAAAGTTCGTGCGGCATTTTGAACCCTTTGGTCCCGAGCCCGACCCGATCCAGAACTTCCTGTTCCCGCTCAGCCATGGCGGACTTCTTCTTCCATCCAGTGGCCCGCATGACAAAACGCAGGTTCGCACTAACGGAACGATCGGTCAAAAGCTGGAAATCCTGGAATACGATCCCCAACCTCCGTCGGAGGTAGGGGATCTGTTTCTTTTTAAGACGCGGCAGATCATATCCTACGACCTCGCCTTTTCCTTCTTTCAGGGGAAGTTCTCCGTAAAGGGTCTTCAAAAGGCTGCTCTTACCACTACCGGTCTTTCCGATCAAATAGATGAACTCCCCTTTTTTCAGCTCGAGGTCCACATCGCTCAGGACCAGATCATCCCCCTGAAAAATGCGGGCATCCTCAAGATGAACGATATGTGGGTTCTCTCCTTCCAAACCTTACCGAATTTGGAAAATATTCCGATCCCGGGCACGAATGAAGGCAAGTGTGGCGGGAATAATTTCCACACGGCCGCGTTGAAAACTCAGCGAGGCATCACCTATATCGCCTTCCTCCTGTTTTACTTTTAGTTCCTCCATGAAAAGCGGAGAACTGCGGCTCTACATATGCTTGTTTTTCCTGCTCGTCACCTCTTTGCAGCATGTTCGGGGACAGCGTTCCGCGGCCTATTATCTGAGGGCGGACCATCATGAAGCGCTCGAACTCTTCGACAAGGAGAAGTACGCAGCAGCTCAGTCCGCTTTTGATCGGGTCATAGAAAGGCATGGCCCCAATGACCTGATCCGTATAGCGGCGGAATATTATTCGGCTCGCTGCGCCATGGAACTCTACAACCGGGATGCGGTGGAAAAGATGCAGAATTTTGTAGAGGGACATCCCGATAGCCCTTGGTTGACGGAGGCCAATTACCAGCTCGGTCGTTACCACTATCAAGAAGATCATTACGATGAGGCCATTGCCCGTTTCAAAGAGCTGGACATAAAAGAACTCAGTGAGGAGCGGAAAAATGAGGTCCGCTATAAGACAGGCCATGCTCATTTCAAAGAAGAGCAGTTCAAAAAAGCCAGCGAGGCTTTCTACAAGATCAAGGATGAGGAACACGCTTATTACGGGCCAACGAACTACTATTTCGCTCATATCAACTATCGCCAAAAGAACTACCAGACCGCCCTGGAGCATTTTCTCCGGATCAAGGACCATCCGAACTTCAAGCGGATCGTTCCCTATTACCTGACCCAGATCCATTTTCTGCAGGACAATTACGAGCGGGTGGTCGAAATGGCCCCTCCTTTCCTCGACTCAGCAGGTACGGAGCGTCCGACCGAGATCGCCCGCATCATCGGCGAATCCTATTACCGCACGGAACGCTATAAAAAGGCGATCCCTTACTTGCAGCGCTACATGGAGAACGCCTACGGGGTGAACAGGGAAGACCGCTACCAGTTGGGGTTTGCCATGATGAAAGCCGGAAAAGGGGAACGAGCACTGGAACAATTCGAAAAAGTCGTCTCGCGGGATGATTCACTTGCCCAGATCGCTTATTATCACATGGGCGAGATCAACCTAAAGAACGGCAAGAAAAGAAAAGCCCAAAGCGCCTACCGCTCCGCATCCTGGATCGAAAAGAACGAACGGATCCGGGAAGATGCCCTTTTCAAGTTCGCCAAACTTTCCTACGAGCTGTCCTTCGACCCCTTCGATCAGGCCATCCGAGCCCTTAAGACCTACATCGATGCATACCCTGATAGCGATAGGAAAGAAAAGGCGCTCGAATACCTGAGCGAACTCTACATGTCGAGCCGGGATCTGGATGCAGCACTCGCGTCCATGGAACGGATCGAGGATAAGAGCCTTCGGATCCGAACGGCTTACCAGACCGTTGCCTACGACAAGGCGGTGAGCCTTTATCTCGAGGACCGCTATCCCCGCGCCATCGAACTCTTCAAAAAAGCACGCATATATCCGGTCGATCAGGCTATAAAAGCAAAAAGCCTCTACTGGCAGGCGCAGTGTTATGCCGAAATGTCCCGAAAGGAGCAGGCACTTGCTACTTATGAGGAATTCCGAAAAGCCCCTGGAGCGTTCAGCATGCCTTGGTACGCCCGTTCCTATTACGATGCCGGCTACCTGCTCTTCAGGGATTCAGCTTATAAAGAAGCAGCCACCGAATTCAGGAAGTTCGTGGATGCTGCCGATCATGAGAATTTCAAGGAAGAGATCGCGGATGCCTATCAACGGACGGGGGACGCTTATTATCTCATTAAGGATTACAAAAGGGCCATCCGCTTTTACAAAAAGGCTTCCGGGATGGAAAAGGTGAAGGGAAGGGACCGGGCGCTCTATCAAACCGCTGTTTGTCAAGGGCTGATGGGAGAACTGGAGAAAAAGATCAGCACCCTCCATAAGCTCCTTAAGGAGCACCACGGATCGGAATTCATCCCTCAGGCGAAATTGGCGCTAGGAAGAGCATCGGTGAAGACCGGTCGGAAAGAAAAAGCCCTTAAGATCTTCAATTCCTTAATAGAAAAGGGACCCGAAAGCTTTGAAGCGCAGAAAGCCCGCCTTCAGGCAGGGCTGATCCTCTATCAAAAGGGCCGGGATCAACAAGCCCTGGACCATTTCAAGAAAGTGGTGGAGAGCGGAGTGAGTTACGAACTGTCCAAAGAAGCTGTGAACCGCATGCGGGACGTTCACGTGGAGGCCGGGACCATGGAGAGCTATAACGAATACGTTAGCGGACTGGAAGGCTTCAAAGTCGATGCAAAGGAGATGGACGAGGCCAATTACCGTTCTGCTGAGAACCTTTACCTCGATGAGCGATACGAAAAGGCTGCAAAGGCTTTCGAGCAATACCTGAAGAAGTTCGACCCCGCTAATTATGCGACCAACGCCCGTTTCTACCTCGCCCAGTCCTTACTCCGTACAGGGGATACAACCCAAGCCCTTGAGGCCTATGAAAAGGTTATCGCAAAAGGACCGAACCGATTCATCGTGCCGGCCCTTGAAAAAGCCTCAGAACTCACCTTTGCCAGGAAAGAACGTAAAAAGGCCCTGGATCACTTTAGAGAACTTGAGGCCAAAAGCAATTCCGGTGAACTGACGCGCAAAGCCCGTTTGGGGCAAATGCGTTGCCTTTCATCCTTGAAGAAGGACAGTGCAGCAGCAATAGCAGCCGATAGCGTACTTGCCCTCTCGGAGATCAGCGAAAAGGAAAGGGTAGAGGCATTGATGATCAAAGGGAGGTTCTTGCAAGACCAGAAAGCCTTCAAAAAGGCGCGATCCATCTTCCAAAAGGTTGTGGACACGACCTCGAGCGAAGCTAAGGCTGAAGCCCGTTACCGGATCGCAGCGACCCATTTCGCCGAAGAAGACCACAAAAAGACCGAAAAGGTGATCTACGATCTGGTCCATCAAAAGCCATCTTATAAAGAATGGGTCGCCAAAGGGTTCCTCCTGCTGGCAAAAGCCTACCAGGGAATGGACGATCGTTACCAGGCCAAGGAGACCCTCAAAAGCCTGATCGATCTCTACGATGGGAAAAGCATCGTGAAAAAAGCTGAGCAAGAGCTCGAAAAGATCCGCGAACGCGAACGGAAAGAAGAAAAGATGCAGCAGAAGAGGACGGACTCCAGTAAGGTCGACAGTCCCGGGAAGCGCATTCGCATCGAACCCGATAGCCTCCAGGACCGATGATGCCCAAAGATCTCATCCAGCGATCCGCTAAAGGCCTTTTCCTTCTCCTCCTCTCCCTAGGGCTGGAGGGACAGGTCATTGCTCAGGAGAGCGACAGTTCGGAGTTAAGCGACCGCATCGTCACCATCGGTGATTGGGAACCACAGATCGGCCAGGTGGAAAAGATCAAAGCGGAACCATCGCTTATCGATACAGTGCCTCCCAAACCAGAACTGGGCTATTCCAACAAGCCTGCAAAATACCGGACCGATTTTCATCTGAAGCGGATCGATGCAGCCAGGATCAAAGTGAGCGAGCCGTTGGATCCACTCGATAAGGGCTACCTGAAGCTAGGGATCGGAACGTTCACCACTCCTGTCGGCGAAGCCTATTTCAGCAGCGACCGGAGCAAGGACCATCAATACAGTGCACGCGTCTTTCATCGCTCTTCGGAAGGCGGGGTCAAGAACAACGATCACGCGGACTGGAGCCAGAATGGGGCAACGATAAAGGGAAAGTGGACCAGACGCAACAACACCTTCGATGCAGCACTCGGTTATCGCCGCGACGTAAGGCATCATTACGGCTCCCCGGTCAGCCAGGACAGCCTCGATCTCCTCAAGGATAAGGACCTGCGGCAGCGTTTTCACGACTTCAGTGCAGACCTCGGCTGGAAAAGGTACAACGAGGATTCCACAGAGCTGGACCACGATATCGGTCTAGAGGTCCATCACTTCAGGACCCTGGACGATGCCATGGAATTGAACGCAGATCTTGACGGAAGTTCGGACCGCTTTATCGAAGAAGAGCACATCCGGCTCGATGCAGGGGTGGACCACAACACGCTCTGGAAGCCCGCGGAAAAGAAGGAAAAGGAACGAGCGACCAGCAACAATACCCTGATCCATCTAACGCCCAACATCGTAAGCAAAGGAGATGGCTGGAAGGTAAAAGTGGGAATGAAAGTGCAAAGTGAATTGGACCGAGTGGCCAAGTTCCACTTCTATCCTAACGGAGAAGCCCACTACGTCCTCTTCGACGGGATCTTCGTTCCTTATTCAGGTCTGCGCGGGGGGCTGGAGCGGAACAATCTGCGTTCCTTCGCCCGTATGAACCCGCACATCACCACCGATCAGAAACTTCGGAACACGAACGTAGCCTACGACCTCTATGGAGGGATCCGAGGTTCTCTGAGCAAGTATCTTAACTTCGACCTCAGAGCTTCCAAGCAAAAGCTGAAAAACTATCCCTTGTTGGTGAACGATAGCTTGGGTACGGATCCTGCTCCTGGCAATCGTTTCCGCACCGTTTACGATGAAGGAGCAGTGATCACCGTGGAGGGCGAATTATCCTATTATCGAGGGAAGCGCTTTAAATTCAACCTTTCCGGGGCTTATCGGGATTACCGATTGGAGAACGAAGAACGGGCCTGGCACAGGCCCATCTTTGAAACGGAATTCCATGGATGGTACGATATCCAAGACAAGTTCACCGTTGAAGCCAGGGTTCGCTATTTAGCCCGCAGATACGCGCGTTCTTCCGTAAAGCTCGGTGAAAGCGAACCGGTGAACGATGTACACATCGTAGACTTGCAGGGCTTTGTGGATGCGAACTTGGGCTTCGAATACCGTTACACGAAGGACCTTTCCGCCTTCATCCGCTTCAACAACCTGCTCAACTCCCGTTACCAGCGCTGGTACGGCTATCCGGTACAGGGATTCCAGGTACTCGGAGGATTGACCTACTCCCTCTGATCGGATCATCCGCTGAGGAACCCATTGACCGGGTTTTTAGCTCCCCTTTTACCTGTTGAACGATCGTTGAAAACCAGCGGTTAAAACTTACTAAAACCCCTGCCTGATGGGTTTTTCCTCCGTATATTCGTGGGGCAAGAAGATGAACTTATGAGCGAAGATCCCAAAGCAAAGACCGAGGGCACAGAACAGGAGTATTCCGCAGAGAGCATCCACATTCTGGAAGGGCTGGAAGCCGTCCGGAAACGTCCCGCCATGTATATCGGGGACATCTCCACCAAAGGGCTTCACCATTTGGTGAACGAGGTCGTCGACAACTCGATCGACGAAGCCCTGGCGGGTCATTGCGACAAGATCGATCTAACCATCCATCCGGACGATTCCGTGACCGTATCGGACAATGGCCGTGGGATCCCGGTGGAATATCACGAAAAAGAAGAGCGCTCCGCCTTAGAAGTCGTGATGACCGTGCTCCATGCAGGGGGAAAGTTCGATAAGGATTCCTACAAGGTCTCAGGAGGTCTTCACGGGGTAGGTGTTTCCTGTGTGAACGCCCTCTCCGAGCACCTTAAAGCGACGATCCAACGGAATGGAAAGCTCTACGAGCAAGAGTATCAGGAAGGGAATCCCCTGGGAACCATCAAAGAGGTCGGCGAAAGCGAAGAGAGCGGCACCAGCATCACTTTCAAGCCGGACACGAGCATTTTTCTGACCACCGAATTCAATTTCGAAACCCTCGCATCCAGGCTTCGGGAACTCGCCTATCTCAACAAAGGCATTCGCCTCACGCTCAAGGACGAACGGGAAAAGGATGACAACGGAGAACCCCGAACGGGTAGTTACTATTCGGAAGGAGGCCTGAAGGAGTTCGTTCAATATCTTGATGAGACCCGCGAACAACTGATCTCCGAACCGATATACCTCGATGATGAAGTAGAAGGGGTGCCGGTTGAGGTCGCAATGGTCTACAACAATTCATTCGCAGAGAACCTCCACTCCTATGTGAACAACATCAACACGCACGAAGGGGGAACCCACCTTATGGGCTTCCGCCGCGCCCTAACCCGTACTTTGAAGAAGTACGCGGAGAACTCTGGCATGCTCGACAAGGTCAGTTTCGAGATAAACGGGGATGATTTCAGGGAAGGCCTAACAGCTATCGTTTCCGTGAAGGTTGCCGAACCGCAGTTCGAAGGCCAGACAAAGACCAAATTGGGTAACGGAGAGGTCTCCAAGGCTGTAGACCAGGCTGTGAGCAGCATGCTGGAGAACTACCTCGAAGAGAACCCCAAGGACGCCAAACAGATCGTTCAAAAGGTGATCCTTGCTGCACAAGCTCGCCATGCGGCCAAAAAGGCCCGCGAAATGGTGCAAAGGAAGAACGTGCTTTCCGGTTCGAGCTTGCCGGGCAAGCTGGCGGATTGCTCCGAGCAAGATCCCGAGCAAACGGAGATCTACCTCGTCGAGGGTGATTCAGCTGGGGGCACGGCCAAGCAAGGACGTGAACGCCGCTTTCAAGCGATCCTGCCGCTCCGCGGTAAGATCTTGAACGTGGAGAAGGCAATGCACCATAAGATCTTCGAGAACGAGGAGATCAAGAACATCTATACGGCCCTCGGGGTGAAAGTGGGCACCGAGGAGGACAGCAAAGCCCTTAACACCGAAGGCCTCCGGTACAACAAGATCATCATCATGTGCGATGCGGACGTGGATGGTAGCCACATCATCACCCTGATACTCACCTTCTTCTTCCGAAACATGGTGGAGCTGATCGAGAACGGCCACATTTATATCGCCACCCCGCCCCTCTATCAGATCAAAAAAGGCAAGAACATCAAGTATGCCTGGAGTGAAGAGGAACGACAACGGCTCGTGGAAGAAATGAAAGGGGACGGCAAGGAGAGCAGCGTCACCGTGCAGCGCTACAAAGGACTCGGCGAGATGAACTCAGAGCAACTCTGGGAAACGACGATGAATCCAGATGGGCGGACCCTCCGACAGGTCACCCTCGATAGTGCTGCAGAGGCCGATCGGATCTTTTCAATGCTTATGGGGGACGATGTTCCACCGCGTCGGGAATTCATCGAACAGAACGCCAAGTACGCGAACATCGACGCCTGATCGGGACTTTCACACGTTCCCGTTCACCCGAGCACCGATCAACCTCGCATTTCGAAATTCACGAGGGCTAGGAAGCCTTCCTTCTACACGGAAGTCTCGATCTCTTGAAGAGGCTACAAGCTGATCGATGAGGCATAGCTCCTTTAATAAAGACCTTCATTCGCCCTTTGAAGCTTTTCCTCTTTGGAGCCTTCCTCCTTTCCTATGACCAAAAAAAGACCGTCCCCCTCCTTGGGTAGACGGTCTTTTGGAAGATCCAGGATCTCCTTTTTCCCTTAGCGGATCAGGGTCACGTGGCCGCGCTTGACCACTTCCTTGCCGGTGTACTTGTTGATGGTCTCAACGCGCCACACGTAAACGTCGGTTTTGGAATCGCTCTTCGATCCCTTGATCGAACCATCCCATTTCTTCTCCGGATGGTGCGCCTCGAAGACCACCTCACCCCAGCGATCGAAGATGGTGAAGGTATACTCCTGGGGATCCGCACCCTGGACGACCGGATAGAACTTGTCGTTCTTGCCGTCCCCGTCCGGGGTGAAAGCGTTCGGCACGTAGATGATGAACTCTCCGTCGATCTTCACCGTGTTGCAGATGCTGTCCTTGCAGCCGTAGAGGCTCGTCGCGTCCAGGCAAACATCGTAGCTGCCTTCTCCCTCGCTGGGGAACTCGTAACTGGGATGCTCCGCCGTGCTCGTATCCATTCCGCCAAAGTCCCACTCGTAGTCAACGGCGCCCGTGCTCATGTTGGTGAAGGAGATCTCCGGGTCCTGGACCGTCGTGCTCTTGGGGTTGTAACGGAAGTCCGCATCGGGATAAGGCCGCACGCACACATAGTCGGTCAATGTGGTGCTATCAACACAGCCATCCGGGGAAGTGACCGAGAGGGTCACATCGTAACAGCCGGGATCCTGATACAGATGGGTGAGCGTATCGCAACCGCTCCCTTGCGTCCCATCGCCGAACTGCCAGGTGCAGTTGCCCCCGACCATCGAAGGATCGGTCGCATTGAAGAGGGTGGCGTTCACCGGCTTGCACCCTTTCAGGTCCTTGCCTCCGATCTGAACGTCCGGCAGCGGATCGATCGTCACTTCCACCGTGTCCGTGGCGGCGGGTGTCTCACAACCGTCCTCGAGGGTGACTACATATTCCTTCGTGTTCGAGGGCGATACCGTGATGCTCGTCCCGCTCTTGCCGTTCGACCAACTGTAGCTGTAGCCCGATCCGATACCGCCGCTGCCACTGGCCGTAAGCTGGACCGAGTCACCCGGACAGATGGACTTGTCGGAGGAAGCGTCGACCTGCAGTTCCGGATAGAGCTCCACCCGGATGGTCTTGGAAGGTGACGTACAACCGTTGGCATCTTCTGCATAGACCGTGTAAACGGTATTGCTGCTCGGGGACACCGTTTGCGTCTGTCCGGTACCGAGCCCCTGGTCCCAGTGATAGCTGTAGCCGGGCGTTCCGCCGCTGGCATTGGCCGTGAGCGTCGCGGTCCCTCCGATGCAGATCGTCGTGTCCGGGACCGTGCTGACCGTGAGCGGAGTCGGCTCCTTAACGGTCATCGTGTCCTTCACCTCGCATCCGTTATCATCGGTGACCGTGACGACCACATCGCCCGCACAAAGGCCGGTCGCATCCTGGGTCGTCTGACCGCTCGGATCGTCCCAGGAATAACTGTAGGGGGCCGTTCCGCCGTTCACGCTGATATAGGCTCCCCCGTCGCAGGAACCGTTGCAAGAGGCATCGACGACGCTGTCCACAACGATGCTGGGCATTCCGGCTTCGTGGACGTTCACGGTGGTATCATGGGAGCACCCGTTGTTGGGGTCCGTAATGGTGACGCTGTAATTGCCCGGAGCGCTCACGCTCGTGGTCGGACCGCTGTCGCCGTTCGACCAACTGAAGGCCTTGCTGCCCGAGTTCGTCGTCGAGGCCGATGCATCGAGCGTCACGCTGGTCTGCGAACAGGTCAGCGTGTCGGGCTGGGCCACAACGGGCGTCGGCGTCACCGTATCGATCGGGGCCATCACCGTCGTGTCGGCCGTACAACCGTTCGCCGGATCCGTCACCGTGACCGTGTAGTTGCCGGGGGAGCTGACCGTTGTCGTGGGCCCCGTATCCCCGTTCGACCAACTGTAGCTCTTGTTGCCACTATTGGAGCTCGAGGCAGAAGCGTCCAATGTGACCGAACCCGTACTGCAGGTGAGCGTATCGGGTTGAGCGACGACGGGCGTCGGGGCCACCGTATCGACGGGGACCGTTACCGTCGTGTCATCCGTACAACCGTTGTAGCTGTCCGTGGTCGTGACCGTATAGTTGCCGCCTGAAGTGACGCTCGTGGTCGGACCGCTATCGCCGTTCGACCAGCTGTAGCTGTGGCCGTTCTTGCTCGTCGTCGCGCTCGCATCGAGGGTCACGCTCGTGTTCGTACAGGTGAGCGTGTCAGGGGCTGCGACCGTTGCATCAGGGCTGATCGTATCGATCGGGACCGTCACGTTGGAACTGCTCTCACATCCGTTGTCCGGATCCGTGAGCGTGAGCGTATAGCTCGTGCTCACATCAACGTCCACCCAGGAGGAGTCCGCTGCTGCGTTGACGATATTGCCGCTCGAGCTGCTCCAGCTGAAATCCTTGTTGCCCGAGTTCGTCGTCGATGCGCTCGCATCGATCGTCACCGTGTTCACCGTACAGGTGAGCGTATCGACCGGGGCCACGTTCACCGTCGGAAGGTTCTGATCGGCCGGTACCGTCACCGTATCGACGCTGGTACAGCCGTTGGCCGGATCGGTCATCGTCAATTCGTAATCGCCAGCCGAGCCGACCTCCGGGGTGGCCGTCGAGGCGCCGTTGTCGATCACGCCGCTTATGGCCGTCCAACTGTAACCCTTGCTTCCGGAGTTGGTCGTGGAGGCCGTAGCATCGAGCACCACCGAATCCGTCGTGCAGTAGAAGGTGTCCGGTTGCGCGATCGAAATGCTCGGGGCCACCGAATCAACGTGGACCACCGCCGTCGTATCGTAACTGCAGCCGTTGCCAGGGTCCGTCAGCGTGAGATCGTAACTGCCGCCCTCGTCCACATCGATCGTGGCGCTATTGGTCCCCGAAGTGATGTTGCCGTTGCTCGTGCTCCAACTGTAGTCCAGCGAACCGCTCTTGCTGCTGGAGCCCGAAGCATCGACCGTCACGCTGTTGTTGGCGCACGTAATGGTATCCGGGAGCGGAATGACCGCCGTGGGTTCGACCGAATCGACCGGTACCGTCACGGTCGTATCATCCGTACAACTGTTGTCCGGGTCCGTGACCGTCAGCGTGTAATTGCCACCGCTGGTGACCGTGATCGAGGAGCCAGTGAGCCCGTTCGACCAGCTGTAGTTCAGCGAGCCGCTGTTGCTCGTGGAGGAACTCCCATCCAGGGTGACCGAAGTGTTCGAACAGGTGAGCGTGTCAGGCTGAGCGACGATGGCATCGGGCTTAACCGTATCGTTCACTACCGTTAGGGTGCTGCTGTTCGAACATCCATTGGAGGGATCGGTGACCGTGACCGTATAAGAAGCGCTCACGTCAACGTCCACCCAACTCGAATCAGCCGCGGCGTTGACGATATTGCCACTGCTCGTCGACCAACTGAAATCCTTGTTGCCCGAGGTGGTCGTCGATGCGCTCGCATCGACCGTCACCGTGTTCACCGAACAGGTGAGGGTGTCGATCGGTGCCACGTTCACCGTGGGAATGTCCTTATCAGCAGGCACTGTCACCGTATCCTTACTGCTGCAACCGTTGACCGGATCGGTCAGGGTCAACGCATAATCCCCCGAAGAACCGACCTCGGGAGTGGCCGTGGAGGCACCATTGTCGATCACGCCACTTACGGCCGTCCAACTGTAACTCTTGCTGCCGGAGTTGCTCGTGGAAGCCGTAGCGTCCAGGACCACCGAATCCGTGGTGCAATAGAAGGTGTCCGGTGGGGCGATCGAAATGCTCGGAGCGACCGTATCGATCGGGACCGTAGCGGTCGTGTCATGGGTACAACCGTTGCCCGTATCCGTGAGCGTGAGCGTGTAAGTGCCCGCATTAGAAACGCTCGTCGTCGGACCGCTATCGCCAGTGGACCAACTGTAGGTATGGCCGTTCTTACTCGTCGAACCGCTGCCGTCCAGCGTCACGCTCGTTGTTGTACAGGTGAGCGTGTCAGGCTGCGCGATGATCGCCGTGGGTTGGGTGGAGTCCACCGGAACGGTGACCGAAGTGTCATGGACACAACCGTTGCCCGTGTCCGTGACCGTCAACGTATAGCTTCCAGAGCTGCTGACGCTCGTTGTCGGCCCGCTGTCGCCGTTCGACCAACTGTAGGTATGGCCGTTCTTGCTGGTCGATCCGCTTCCATCGAGCGTTACGCTCGTGTTGGTACAGGTGAGCGTATCGGGTTGTGCGATGATGGCCGTGGGTTGGGTGGAGTCCACAGGGACCGTCACCGAAGTGTCATGGACACAACCGTTGCCCGTGTCCGTGACCGTGAGGGTGTAGCTGCCGGAAGCGCTGACCGTCGTCGTGGGACCCGTGTCGCCGTTCGACCAACTGTAGGTATGGCCGTTCTTGCTGGTCGATCCGCTTCC
>CAZIDL010000017.1:0-39582 GCA_964537825.1 uncultured Weeksellaceae bacterium | reverse complement strand
GGCTGAAAAAGACCCTTATTGGGCCTGCTACCATTCCTCCCTCTACGATACGGAACTGAAAGGCCGAAAGATCGGGATCCTTCCTTGTGCGGTCGGTGCCCCTTACGCCACGCTCGTTGCAGAACAACTCTTCGTTTCCGGGTGCCAGCTCTTAGTGAGCATCACTTCGGCCGGGGTCATCCAGGAAGAAGCTCCTCCTCAGGATTTCGCACTGATCACGGAAGCGCTCCGAGATGAAGGAACGAGCTATCATTATCAGCCTTCGGATCGTCCTTCTCGACCCCGACAGGACCTGATCGATAAGCTGAGGGAAAAGGCAGGGATGCCTTGCTTCGAAGCGAAAAGTTGGACGACGGACGCCCCTTATCGGGAAACCCCTTCAGCCCTCGAGGCCATGAAGGCGGATGGAGTGACCTGCGTGGAGATGGAAGCTGCTGCCCTCTATGCGTTCGCTGAAGCAAAAGGGCGGGATGTCCTCTGCTTCGCTCACCTGACGAATACGATGGCTCAAGAGGAAGGGGATTTCGAAAAAGGTGAGGCCTTTGGAAGCCTCAACGCTCTTTGCCTGTTGGAACACTTGATCGAAAGTTTGGAACCTGAAAACTAAGACTGATGACCGAAGAACTGCAAGACCATTGGGAAAAGATCTATGAGGAAAAGGGACCCCAGGAAGTCAGTTGGACCCAGGAAAAGCCCCAGGGCTCCCTGGACCTCATCCATGAACTGGAACTCCCTGAAGATGCTCCGATCATCGATATCGGCGGCGGGGATAGCAAACTCGTGGACTTCCTTATAGAGGAGGGTTTCAAGGATCTGAGCGTGCTCGATCTTTCCGCTAAGGCATTGGAGAAAGCTCAAAAACGGCTGGGTGATAAAGCGGATCGGGTGGAATGGATCGTATCGGACGCGACGGAATTCAACCCATCCCGTTCTTACGACCTATGGCACGACCGAGCCACCTTTCATTTTCTGACCGATCCGGCCAGCATCAAACGATACGTCCAACTCGTCGAAGAGGCCGCGAACCGCTATATGCTGATAGGAACATTTTCGGACAATGGTCCGGAAAAATGTAGCGGCCTACCCGTGGAACAGTACGATGAGGCGAAGATGGAACGGACCTTCTCCGACACCTTCCATCCTATCAAGACTTGGCGGGAAATTCACCTGACACCACAAGGAGCGGAACAAGAGTTCATTTTCACCGCTTTTGAACGAAAAAGGTGATGGGCATTGTCCGCGTAAGGAGGTCCGATCTTTTATCCTGCGTAGCTGAAAGGAATGGCTTACCCCTCAGCTCAAGAACTTGTTCATTGCTTTTGATAAAGGGCTCTGTAGCGATTGCTGATCTCCCGAGAAGTTCCGAGCTCATTCCAGCATCTATGAACTTTGCTACTGGTATTCTTTGTTCTTCCAGTTATCGGTATTCTCCCACTAATGGTCCTTCTTAAGGACCAGTGTTCTCCCTCTATAAAGCCGAAAAGCACCCCTTTTATCCCCCTTATTCCAATCGATCACCGAAATACCTGCCGAAACTTCTTGCTAAAGGGTAGGTCGCCCCGGCAATTCGATTCCGGATACTCAAAGCGTCGGATCCTGTAGCCCCGTTGACCTCTAACTCGGTCATTTTATTTCCGCTCTCAGACCCACTGATCAACATACGGCCATCCAGTGTTACTGGTGTTCCCTTGACCCCAACCTCTATCTTATCCTCATTCTTGATACCATCCTCCAGCATTCCTTCGGAATGGCCCAAGTCCATCCAATCCAAATGGACCTGTATAACATATGTGGGGTCCCTCTACTTCTCGTTTTACTTGAACTCCCGATCCTTCCAGATAATCCTTGAACTTGTCTATGAATATGGCCTCATAGGTTTCTTCCTTGATGCTCTCCCAGATCGCTTCACCTCCTTCCATATCTCCTCGACGGGCATTTGTGTTGGCTTTTTCAACGCCGGTCCACTCGACGTTCTTGACGAAACGCTCTTCATCTCCAAAGCCTTGGATCGTAAGGTTCGAATAATCGAAATCCACTTGAAGGGTATCCGCCTCCTTAAGGTAGGACAGATCCTCCTTTCCTGAAATGAGCTCAGCGGAAGCACAAGCCTTCAGAAGGACCGCGAGGAGGAAAAGGAAAAGACGAATGCAGAATAGCGCATGGAAATCGCTTTTGATTCATAAATGATCTGCAAATGGTCGTGGTTCTTCCACTTCGGTTCCGGTAAGCATATGAAGCTGAATCTGCCTTTCTCTCTTCTATCACTCCTCACATTTGATAGGTGGCGATCTTGTAATACTCCTTGAGCTCGAGGGCCCTTTTCTTAATGATCTTTGCCTTCCTGGCCATCGCTTTGGTCTTCCAGATCGTGCCTTCCATGCTCAAATACAAGGCAAAAACGAACTTGTACTCCTTGTCCCGATGTTCGAGCCACTTTCGTTGGGAAGCCCTTAGCTTCTTTTCTTGCTCGGTGCTGAGCGTATCCATGAGCTTCCCGTAATAGCGGTTCAAAAGTTGATCCCACTCCTTCCTGGCCGTCCTATGGCATTCGACCCTGGCAAGTGTGGACCGGTTCGTATCGGCCGAAAGGCATCGTTCCAGCCGGGTCTCGATCGGATGTTCTTTCCGATCGTCGCCGGCTTGCCCGAAGAGAAGGGTGCTCAAAAAGAACGCGAAGAAAAAGAAGGGAACGGAACGCATTGAGCTGGGTTTTGGTCAAAAATAAAAGTACGACATAAAAGCTCCTTTCTCCTACAGAAGCATCAACCCCAAAACATCCATACGAGCCAATGGGTCATGATGCACCAGGCCACTACCACGAAGCCCCCGGCCACCGGATCCCTGCGAGTGCTCAGTTCCCTTTGCCGAGCCTCCTTGCGACAATAGCCCATCGTATCGTAAGGGATCAGCTTTAGAATGAGCCAGATCAGTGCCGGAACGATGATCAGGTCGTCGACAAGCCCTAGGACCGGGATGAAGTCGGGGATCAGGTCCAGAGGACTGAAAGCGTAAGCCACAGCAGCCCCGATCAATAGCTTAACGTACCAAGGGACTATGCCTTCCCGATGGGCGACGCGGAGAACTTTGAGCCCATTCTTAAGGGCCCTTGCCCGTCGCTGAAGGGTGGGAACTTGGAAATGCACTTTGGTTCAGAGGTCCAAGGGAGCCACTAAGATAATCGGGTCAAAATGATCATAACACTAAAGGGGAAAGGTTCAAAGGAGGAAGTATTCCCTTTTGCTCTTATCCCTTCAAGGCGAAATACTCGAGGAAATGAATGCTCGCAGATCAGCGGGTCGATGCCGGTTCTCGCCTTATGCGACAGCTCCTCCTGGACGAAGATGCAACCGATCTCTCCGTGGCATGCTACTTTGAACCAAATACCCCAATACCCATCGATCCTATGCGCCCATTCGCTCTTTTCGGGGGATCTTCCGATCAGCCCCCTGAGGAATGTTCATCAAGGGTTGGCCGAAGGCTTCGGCTTTTTCCGCTAAAACACCCCTGCTCCTTCTTTCCCAGACCTGCGGTCAATGGTCCCGAAGAGGATGTAAAGCTGGAGGAGCTGATATAAGCCTGTTCGCATGGGGTGGGCTTCCCCTCTTTGGGGCTGGAAGGCTAGATCCATCAAAGCTTCGAGGGATCGTCATTGAGCGCTGAGAACGCTTCCTACTTCCTCCGCTTCGTCAACGGAAAGAGGACTTGACCGAAAAAGCCTTTCGGCATCTCCTCGTCCTCCGGATAGCCAAGCTTGATGTCCCTCCCTTCGTAAGGGACCTCTGCCGTTCCGAAAAGATAATCCCACAAACTCAGAGACAGGGCGAAATTGATGCCGTACTTCCGTCGCTCGGGAAGGTCGAGCACGTGATGCCACTTGTGGAATTGGGGATTGTTGAGAACGTACTTGAGGGGGCCGAGAGGCACGTAGATGTTCGAGTGATTAAAGTGACCAATAACCAGGGCGATCAGGTGCACGTAGAAGAATTCCCGGATACCGAAGCCGATCATGGCCAGAGGAATGTATTCGACCGTCCGGTAGACGATGGTCTCCATCCAATGGAAGCGGAGGTGAGTGGCAAAACCGAGCTCTTTGGCTGAATGGTGGACTTTGTGGAATTCCCACAGGATCGGAACGCTGTGAAGCCAACGGTGTACGTTCCACTGAATGAAATCGCGCAAAATGAACATCAGAAGGAGTTGCCCCCAAATAGGCCAGCTCGCGATCGATAAGGCAACCGTGTTCGTGATCCCTAAGCGGGCAAGAAAGTCGTTGAAGGCTTCCACCGCGACATTGGAGAGCGCATTGTATCCGATCAGGGAGAAAATGAAGAAGTTGAAGAACATGTAGAAGGAATCCAGCCAGAAATCCCGCCATATAATGCTCTTTCGCTGATACCAAGGACGGATCACTTCGAAGAAGAAAAAGAAAAGGGAGATCCCGATCAGCCAGTAGAAATAATTATCCCAAGAGGGGTCCGTGATCTCCCCCAGCAAGTAGTTCCAGTAGTTGACAAAGGACTCGAAGAAGAGCTCCCGATAATGGTACCAGTCCATCGGTTCAGGATCTTTGGGCTCGCTTCTTTATCGATAACGGTGGGATGATCCCTAAAGTTCGATCTGAAAAGACTCCATTTGAGAATTCTCCTTATCCCATCGCCCCTTGATAAAGCAGCATTCAAAACTGCATTATATTCGAGCTATCATTGATCAACGACTTAAAAAAACACTCGCTATGCTGAACCGATCCAAAAAGATCGCTGCTCGTTTCACTTTTCTACTCGCATTCAGTTTCTTGATCTCCACTTCTCTTAGTTCCTGCGGAGGAGGTGGCAACTCCGGGAATGGAGATAACGAAAAGGACAAGAAGGAACAAAAAGAGGAATCCAAGAAAAAGAGCAAATCCGAACATCCCGAAGGGGATAAAGAAGAACACCCTGAAGGGGAAAATGGTGATCATCCCGAAGGGGATAGCGCCAAAAAAAGCGAACATCCAAAAGAGGATGATTCCAAAAAAGAGGAGCATCCTGAGGGCGGAGACTCCGAACATCCGAATAAATAAGCCAGCCGCCTCTTTCCTATAAAGGAGAGGTTGATCAGCTCACCCTTCTCCGCGAAAAAGTAAAAACGGTCTCGATCGGCTTTTTCTCGCCTTCCACCTCTAGATGGGGATAGGCAAGAAAGCGGATCGGTCCTTGTTCGGGTTTCGGATCGAGCTTAAGGTGCCGTCCATCACTTAGCTCGATCCGATTCGCCGGATGGTGTCCGAAGTAATAGGCTTTGAGCGAAGGATATTTCTTCGCTTCGCTGATGTCCACCGGCCACCATTTGCCGTTCGCGTGGAATTCAGCCCAGCAATGATAGCCGTTCACCCCTCCTTCTTCCCGCTCGGCCGGTATACCTGCCCCGATGGAGAACCGAGCAGGGATTCCCGCTGACCGGGCCAAGGCGATGAAGTAAGAGTGGAATTCGCTGCAATTCCCTTTACCCGCACGGCAAGCATAAGAAGCATCACCCGTTCCGTATTTACCGACCTTCTTGTAAGCGATCGTGTCGAGAACATGTTCATAAAGCGCACGAGCCCTTACGAGTTGGCTCTCATCCTTCTTTCCTTCCAAAACCCTTTGAGCGATCTGCTTAAAACGATCGTTAACAGGTATGAGAGGATTGGAGCTCAAGTATTCCGATGAGGTTGCGCTGCTGTCCTTATAGGATCCTTTTTCCTTGCGACGTACTTGGTAACTTGCTTTGATCTTGGCACCGCTTTGTTCCGGACCCAGTTCCATATAAAGGACTTTGTTCCCGAACTCCTTGCTCCGGATCATCCGGTGCTTTACCGGCGTATTGATCTCCAGGACCTCGATGTCCTGGAACCGATCGCTGCTCGGAACCGGCATCCATAACTCTGCTTTCCCTTCGATCTCGGGAAGCGTAGCTTCATAATAAAAACGGAAGCTGTCCCGCTTTTCCTTCACTCCTTTCGCCTCTTTCGAAGCCCGCTCTACAGAAACCCGATGCCAAGTACCATCGGGTTTCTGCTCCCATGAATAAAAAGGCACCCCGTTGCGCTTGTGAACGCTCTGCTGAGTGATCTTGAGACCCCCTTCGGTCCCCTCAAGAAAGAAGTCCACGTCGTAAAGGTTCCCGTCCGTATGGACCATGTCCACGCAAGCGAAATGGCGCTGTGGAGCCAAAGTGGAGATATTCTCTGTGTGGACCCGGACCAAACGTAACTTCAGGATCTTGCCGTCCTTCTTGATATGGAAGCGACCGCTATCCCCTTGTGCATTTGAACGCACGTAAGAGCGAACTTTCTGATCCAAGGTTTCGACAGAGATATCTGACCCTGCCGTCCGTAGATCCTTTTCTTCCGTCGTGCGCTCCTTCTTTTGCCTATTCTCCATATTCCTGGCTTCCTCGGCCTCATTCGCCGATCCGCATGCGAAAAACGACAACAAGACCAAAAAGCACGCTGTGCGAACGAAATTCATAAATAACTGCTTATAAGCGGGGATCCTCCGAATTTAAGCAGATATAGTGAGAGAACAGCCCGTATCACCTGAGGAAGAACTCCTCAACTCAACGGAGATCCGCAGCACCCCTATGGGCCCAACAAGTTCCGGGTGCCGGTCCCCTTTTCTTCCAAAAGGAAAAGGGACATTAAAGGCATCTGAGCACCCCCGCCTTTTTCAATGAAAATTGTCGGGGTTGCCCAACCAAGGATGCCAAGCGAATAGAAAGTTATTTAAAAAGCGTTAAAGGGGCTTGATGGATCGGAAAAGAGCGCTATAATTTCGATCCGTGAAAAGGAAGCTCGAGTATGGACATTTGCATCCAGGAGCTGAGCAAAAGGTACGGGGACCAATTCGCAGTAAAAGAGGTTTCCTGCCGGGTGGAGAAAGGGGAGGTTCTTGGCTTTCTAGGACCGAACGGAGCGGGAAAAACGACCATCATGAAGATCCTTACCGGCTACATGGCCCCTACTTCCGGGGATGTAACGGTAGGAGGGATCTCGGTCCTGGAAGACCCGGACCGGGTTAAAGCTCACATCGGTTATCTGCCGGAGGACAATCCGCTTTACGAAGACCTCTACGTGATCGATTACCTCGGTTATGTAGCAGCCCTACAGAACGTCCCTAAAGAACGCATTCCGGAACGGATCCGTGACATGATCGTCCAGTGCGGGTTGGACGCTGAGAAGCACAAGAAGATCGGCGAGCTCTCAAAGGGGTTTCGCCAACGCGTCGGCTTGGCCCAGGCACTGATACACGACCCTGAGGTATTGATCCTCGATGAGCCCACCTCGGGCCTCGATCCCAATCAGATCATGGAGATCCGCGAGCTGATCCGAAAGCTCGGACAGGCCAAGACGGTCATCCTGAGCACCCATATCCTTCCCGAAGTGGAAGCTTCCTGCGACCGGATACTGATCCTCGATGAGGGGAGCATCGTGGCGGACGGAACACCCGGATCGCTTCAGGAGAAAGCTAAAGGCCAGGAGGTCCTGACAGTATCGATCGAGGACGGCGATCAGGAAGAGGTCCGAAAAGGATTGGAGAACGCTGACCCGGTCGAAGGAGTGGAGCTCTTGGAAAACAATGGGACCTTTCGCTTTCAGGTCCATAGCAAGCCGGACCGTTCGTCCCGGAAACCGATCTTTCAACTCTGCAAGGAGAACGATTGGTCGTTAACGGAAATGACTCCCCATGAAACGACCCTCGAGGATGTCTTCCGCGATCTAACGAGCGAAACGGAACGCGAAAAAGAAACACTGCAGACGAAATCCTAAAGGCAACGGCGATGCGAGCGATACTCCTGATCAGTAAGCGCGAACTCAAACGGTACTTCGATTCCCTCATCGCCTATATCCTGCTCGGCGTCTTCCTCGGATTGAGCGGCTTCTTCACCTGGTTGTACGGAGCCGACGTCTTCAAAAGCGGCGAAGCAAGTCTGAGGGTCTTTTTCAGCATTGCATACTGGACCCTTTTCTTCTTCATCCCTGCTATAACGATGGGACTCATCGCGCAGGAAAAGAAGAGCGGGACCCTCGAATTACTGCTTACTTACGCCGTTACCGATTGGAAGGTCGTGATGGGCAAGTTCCTTGCTGCTCTCTCCCTCATTGCGATCGCTTTGACACTGACCTTCCCCTATGTATGGACAATTTCTTCCATCGGGGATCTTGATGAAGGGGCAACCCTCTGTGGCTATCTGGGACTCTTGCTCATGAGCGCGGCTTATATTAGCGTCGGCCTCATGGCGAGCAGTCTGGCCAACGACCAGATCGTGGCCTTCTTGGGAGCCGTGCTCATCGCGATCCTCTTCCATACCGTCTTCGACGTTCTGGCCCGCAATTTCAGCGGCTTCTTCGGCCAGCTCTTCAGTTACTTGAGCGTCACCTCCCATTACAATGATATTTCTCGAGGCGTGATCGATAGCAAGAACTTGATCTACCTCTTATCGTTGACCTTATTCGGTTTATTTCTGACTGAAACTCAACTCGCACAAAGGAACAACGCTTAACCCCATGCATACGCGACGGTCTATATGGAGCAGTGCCATCCTCCTCTTGGGGATCCTTTTCCTGGTCAACATTATGGCCAAGGAGTATTTCGTGAGACTCGATCTTACGGCTTCCGGGAAATATACGCTCAATGAAGCCAGCACAAGAATGCTGGATTCTTTGGATAAACCAGTGACCGTTACGGCCTACTTCTCCAAAAAGATCCCGACCGCTCTGAAAAAGGTGGAGCGTCGCTTCAAGGAACTTCTGAATGAGTACGAGACCCGCTCGGAAGGAAAAGTGGCATTTCAGCTCAAAGAACCCCCTTCCGACGATAAGCAAAAGGTTCGGAAACTGGCCCGAAAAGGGATCAAACCCCGCCTAACGCAGGTCACGAAGGAAGGCAAGCAGGTAAAGCAACGCGTTTTCATGGGAGCCTTGGTCAAACAGGAAGGTCGATCAGAGGCCATCCCTTTTATCGGCCCGAAAACCTCCATGGAATACCAGCTCACAACCCGCATTCATAAGGTAACGGAGGGGGACAAACCAGACCTCGCTCTGATACAGGGCCACGGAGAAGCCTCCATGCCGAAAAAGGACCGGAGAGGACTTCGCCAGTTGCTTCAAAAGGGAAAAAAGAAGCAAAAAGGCCCGGAGCTTGCAAAAAGTGTGGAAAAGGAACTCAAAGTGGTCCACGACCTGAAACCTGTGAAACTTACCGATACCACGAACCTATCTAAATACGAGACCGCGGCTATCGTGGCACCACAGGACAGTTTTCCAAGCTCCCATCGACGCATCCTGGACCGCTATCTCGCTAACGGAGGGAACCTCTTCATTGCTATGAACCGAGTAGGTGGTCGACTGCAGCGAGGATTCGGACGTCCTGTGAACACAGGTCTTGGTGAATGGTTGGACCAAAAGGGTATCAAGGTGAAGAGCTCCTTCCTTTTGGACCAAAACTCCGTGCAAATGCGGGCACTCCAAGGAAAGGTGAAGATCCCGTATTACCCGAAAGTGAACGGATTCAACGAAGAGCACCCCATCACACAAGATCTGGAAATGGCTTGGTTCAAGTTCGCCAGTCCAATATCCCTGTCACAGAAAGACTCGAACATCCACTACCAGATCCTTGCCCATTCTTCCGGCAATGCGACCACGAAATCCGCCCCGACCCGCTTTAACATCATGAAAGAACGAACATCGGGTTTCTATGGTCGATCCAACATTCCCCTGGCCGTCGCATTGGAAGGGCCTATCGAAGGAAACGAACGCTCCCGGCTGCTCGTGGTTAGCGATGGGGACTTCCCATTGGAGGACAACGCGAGCAAAAGCCCTGACAACCCGAACCTTATGGCCAATGCGATGGATTGGCTGACAGGGAGAGAAGGCATCGCCGCCCTACGCTCGGAAGGCGTCTCCAGCCGACCGATCAAAGCGGAACTCACCGATACCGAAAAGACCTTCCTGCGCTATGCCAATTTTATCGGTCCCATCCTGATCCTGTTAGCGATCGGTGCTGTCAGGTGGTACCTGCAACGGAAACGTCGGTCCGAATGGAAGTCAAAACCCTATGTTCAAGCGGCTTCATAGCAAAGCACTCTTACCGATCTTTCTGATCCTCCTCGTCGTGTTCCTTATTCTGGAATACGGCGGTGGAAAAGCGGAAAAAGGCAGTATCCCCAACACGCTGGGATCCATCGATACCAGCAAGGTCTCGCGCATGATCATCCATCAGGAAGGGAAAAAGGAGGGTATCGAACTGGTGAAAACAAAGGATGGATGGAAGATGAAAAAGGGAAATAAAAGCTATCCGGCCTCCGAGGAAAAGGTCGAAAATAGCCTGAAAAGACTGAAGGGACTTTCTCCGAAAGAATTGGTGAGCAGTGATAGCAACCAATGGAAAAAGTACAAGGTGGCTCAGGGAAGAAGGATCGAAGTGCTTCATGGAAAGGACGATGTGGGACTCCACCTTTACATCGGAAAAATGTCCGTGAAAAAGCCGAACGGCAAAGGAGGAAAACGACGGATGATGCGTCGGAGAAGGCCTGCGATCGAATTCAACGTCCGAAGGGCCGGCGAGCCTAATACTTACAAAGTGAAAGGTCGTCCCCTGATGGCTTTTCGACGAGGCCACAAAAGCTGGATCGACAAGACCCTGATCGAAGGGGACCAAAAGGATTGGACGAAGGTCGCCTTCCGTTCAGCGGACAGCTCCTTGACACTCCGGAAAGAACAAGACGGATGGATCGCAGAAGGAGGGAACATGGACTCTGCTTCCCTTCGGAACTACTTGCGCCAATTGAGCGGACTGAGCGGCAATATGATAGCAGAGAAGACTGACTTGGGATCCGAAAAAGCCTCCATACGCTCGATCATCGAGCGGAAGGGAAAGAATGCGATCCGGGTGAAGGCTTACCCCGCGAAAAAGGATACCACCACGGCTTTTTACTTCCAAAGCTCTATCAATCCTGAATTGACCTTTCGTGCGCCGGACAGTTCCCTCTTCAAGAAGTTGATCCCAGGCGGTTCCTCCTCAGCCCCCTCCCCTTCATTAAGGAAAAGGCAGATGCGTAGGAAGATGCCTAATTAGAAGAAGGAGGGGGATCGAGCTGTTCCCTCGCTGGATGTTCGCTATTCATCCGCTCTTATTCCACTCCCTTTCGAACCCTCCCTACCTCGGAAACGGTCAGCTTTGAGGCACCGTTCCCGAATTTTCGCCGCACGTAGTTCAGGATGCGGGCCACTTCTTCATTGCTCAAATGATCCTGCGCTGGCATGCTCCTGTTGTAGCGCTTTCCCTTCACTTCGATCGCCCCCTCCATTCCCTCCAGGACGATGCGGATCAGTGCTTCCTTATCCCCTTGGACCGTCTCGGTCTCATTCAAAGGTGGATACATGCCCGGAACCCCACTACCACTGGCTTGATGACAAGAACCGCAATGCTTGCCATACAGGACCTTTCCCCTACTGCTGTCCTGAACACCTTCGATGATCTTCGAACTTCTCGAAACCTCCTTGCTCGTTCCTTCTTTCCCGGTGTAACACCAGGCGAAAAAGAGAAAGCTTCCCAAAAGGAGAAAGCTCTTTTGATGAAGTCGAGCTCTTTTAACTGCCATAACTGATCCGCCACAAACGACCGATCTGAGAGTCCACTACGTAAAGAGCCCCATCCGGACCCTGAGCCAACCCACATGGCCGGAATTCAGCTTGGGAGGGGCTATCGACCCGCTGCGGGCCTTCGAATTCACTGGCGAACGCATCCCATCCCCCCCGAGGCATCTTGCCCTCAAAAGGGACGAAGGTGACGTTGTAACCCCATTGCTTGTGCTCGTTCCGATTCCAGGATCCGTGAAAAGCGATGAAAGCCCCATTGCGATACTGCTTCGGAAAGCTCTTCCCTTGATAGAAAAGAAGGTTGTTCGGGGCAAAGTGGGCCGGGAAGTGGGCGATCGGCCCATCCTTAGCCGAACACCTTCCGATCTTGTCCCCATCCCCGCCGTATTCAGGCGCCAGGACTTTCTTATCCTTCATTCCGTCGTAATAACAGTAAGGCCAACCGAAATCCGTTCCCTTTTCGATCAGGAACATCTCTTCCGCAGGTAGCTTGGCGCTCTCATCCTTGCTGAACTTATCGGGGAAAAGCTGATGCAACTGATCCCTACCGTGCTGTACTCCGTAAAGCTCACCTACTGCGTCGTTCCAACGGACAGCCACCATGTTCCGGATACCGGTCGAATAATGAACGCCGTCCTTATTGTAGTGCTGATGAGCCTTGTGCGCGTCCAACTTCCAGACCCCACCATACTTTTCCAAAAGCGGACAAGGATCCTTCCCCTTGGAACCAGGAGTTCTCCCTTTTTTCTGACATGCATTGGACGGGGCTCCCACGGTCACATAAAGCTTCCCTTCTCCATCGATATCGAAGTTCTTGTTGCCATGTTGGCCGTGATATTCGAATCCTTCAATGATCACTTCGGTGGGACCAGTAGGAACGAGCTCATCCATGCTTTGAAAGCCGGTCCGAAGGACAGAGGTGTCGGTCGAGTGATAGAGGAACTCATCACGGATCACCAGACTCCCCCGTCCACAATGCTTTCCGAAATAGACCGTCGAATCCATTTTACCATCCCCGTTCCTATCGCGCAAAGCCACCATGCAATGCCCCTTCTTCCTTTCCCGGAGCAACACGTAAATATCCCCGTTGGGTTTGACGGCCACCGCACGAGCTTTACCAAGCTCATCGGCCATCACGCGCCCCTTAAATCCTTTTGGAAGCCTGATCCCTCCCTGAAGGCTATCAGCCAGTTCGATGCTGAAGCCTCCGCTTTCTTTTCCATCGATATCGCTTCTTTGAGAATTTCCACAGGCTGATATCATGAGCAATAGGGTCATCAAGAGGAAGGAGCCGGTAAAGGATCGGTCAGAGGTTCGCATAGGAAGGTCGGGCTTTAAAACGCTTTTCGTTCCGGCGAAGGTAAGCACAGCGCTAACCCCGCTTTACCTTCGTCTCTGATCCGAAGCGAATGAACCGGATGGTCGGTCGGCTTTTTCTCATCCTGATCCTCACGTTCATTCCTCCCTTTCTGGATGCCCAATCCGAGCTCCGGGGGAAAGTGAGCGATGCCCAAAGTGGAGCGCCTTTGCAAGGTGTCTCCATCGGACCGGACTCAACCAAGATCCTTGCGAATACAAACGAAAATGGGCGGTTCAAGCTTCGCTGTTCAGATAGCGTAAAAAGCCTTCGCTTTTATCACATCGGATACCGAACCCGTTCCATCCGCACGGATACAGTGAATTTCCTAAGGATCGGGCTTGAGCAAAAGCCCCGTACCATGAACCAGGTGGTGGTCGAAGCTTTTGGGAGCAATGCCTCCCGAAGAAAGACAGGGGCAAGTGCAACACGGTTGGACCGGCAAGACCTCGAACGCTACCACGACGCTTCCCTCCGACCAGCCCTTAACACGGTCCCTGGGGTTCGGATGGATAGCCGGGGTATCGGAGGGAGTAGCCGCATTTCCGTACGCGGAAGCAAACTTCGCTCCCCATGGGGGGTTCGGAACCTGAAAGCCTACTGGAACGGGATGCCGTTGACCGGACCGGACGGTTCCACCCCTATCGAAGTGATCGACCCGAAAGCCCTGCGATCGGTAGAGATCCTGAAAGGCCCATCGGGCAGTTCCTACGGAGCTGGAAATGGGGGTGTGATGAAGTTCCATAGCGAAGAAGCCGGCTACGGGGAACGATACCTAAGGACAGAAGGGATGATGGGTCGGTATGGAATGCAACGCCAGAGCGGTTCACTCGGGATCGGAACCGAACAGATCCGCGTGGACCTGCATTACGGACGGATCCGCAACAAAGGGTATCGGGAACAGGAATTCGTGAACAAGGATCACATCCGCCTCAATAGCGACTTCTATGTGAGCCGAACGGACCGGATCGAGCTCTTCGGCTATTATTTCGATGGTGGATGGGGTTTGCCCGGAGGACTGACGCGCGAAGAATTCAAAGAGGATCCCAGGCAGGCCGATCCTTATTCTGTGACCGGGAACGCTTCCTTCGAACATCGTACAGGTCGTTTGGGTGCCCGTCACGTTCACCGCTTCGACGAGCATTGGGAACACCGCATCACCATTTTCGCCGGTTCCGGTGCTAAGGAGAATCCTTATGGCACTTCCCCTTACTACCAGGGTTACAAGATCGAAAACCATCAAGAGGGGGGTTATCGGAACGAATTGCGCTGGAAGAAGCGTTTTAGGGAAGTGAGCACTCGTTTCATCCTTGGAAGCGAAGGTCAAACCCGCCTTAACTCCCTTCGGAACTTCGATAACCGGAAGGGCAGCCCCGGGGCGATCCGAGAGAATTCGAACACTCGTTCCCGCGTGGGCCTTTTCTTCCTGCAGAACGAATGGATCCTGCCCTACGACCTGAAAGCTACCCTGGGCCTTAGCTACAACCGGATCGAATACCAGCACCAGGACCTCCATATGGCTGATAGCGTTGACTACTCCAATACATTTCGATTCTCCCCCGGTTGGGTTCCAAGGTTCAGCATGGTCAAAGGTTTCGGCGAGGATTGGTCAGTTCACGCAAGTGTGAGCGAAGGCTTTTCAGCCCCTACGGTATGGGAAGTCATAAAGCCGGACGGATCCATCAATACCGAGGTCCAAGCCGAAAAAGGGAGGAATTACGAGGCCGGCCTGCGCGGACAGATCCTGAACGATGCCATAGCATTCGACCTTACGGGCTATTGGTTCCGTTTAAGGGATGCGATCCTCCCGGAGGAACAGATCGGCAATCAAGCGATATATGGGAATGTTGGGCGGACGGAGCAAAAAGGGATCGAAGCGGTGCTCGACCTTCTCCTCCACCGGGACAAGGATGCTTGGGTAAGAGAGGCCAGACTGAAACAAAGCCTTGCTTACCAGCACTTTATTTTCGGCGACCATCCCATAGAAGGGAACGATCACAGGGGAGAACGGATACCAGGAGTACCCTATCAAACCTGGGACCAACTATTGAACATTCGAACAGCACCTGGCCTTTATATACAGACTACCGGGCGTTTCGTGGGAAAGACTCCGATCGATAACGAGAATACGGTCTTTCGAGAGCGTTTCTATGTGTTGGACGGAAAACTAGGACTAAAACGCTCCTTCGGAGAACGTTTTCAGCTCCACATTTATGGAGGGGTGCAAAACGCGCTGGACGAACGCTACAGCGCTTTCCTCCAGGTCAACAACGTGGTCGGATCCTACTTCAATCCGGCACCCGGTCGGATGTGGTACGGAGGTATCGGTTTGAAGTACAGGTTCGACAGCGAAAGCTGAAAAAGGGGTGCAAAAGATCCCGGCGCATCACGATAAAGTCTCTTTCTTCCTTTCCGCCCATTTCTTACAATCTTTCCAATCTTTCTCGTAGAAAGAACGGATCGCTTCCAGGTCCTTCGCTGGGATCAGTTCCTTGTCCCTGAAATAGCTGGAAGGAAAAAAACGGGCTGTCAAGGCCACCAAATAGTTCATTCCCTGCCGAACATGCATGTGGAGCTGTCTAAAAAACTTGGGACCATGCTGAGGTTTTCGGTAAGGGAAACGCTGATTGAAAGCTCTGAGCAAGATCAGTTGTCGGTCGCTGAAACTCACCTTTAAAGGGGCTTTACGGAACTTTCCCGGAGGGAGATGGGTCCCCGTAAATGCTTGCAATCGCTGGAGCCAGCCTGCAGCATCCTCCTCAAGGTCCTCCTGGAAAAGAACGAGGGGAGGATGCCGAAACCGAGCAGCGAGCTCATCGATGCTCGGGCTGAAGAAAAGGGAAGAACGCTTCCAATATCCCGCGTCGTTATGGATGTCGAAGAATTCACGGAATTCCGTATTGCCGCTCTTCCAGAGGTAATATTTGTATCTGGAACGGATCCAGCGATCCTGCCTGCGGAACACAAGAACGACGCCGGCATCCGGGAACTGCTCAGCGATCCGTTGAGCTCGCTCTTCAAGCCGTCCGAACATCTCTGTGGAAAAGAGATAACGGGTATGCGCTCCCTTTTCGAGGATCTCCGGAAAGCGCTTGAAGTACGGTTTGGGATAATAACGGATGCCTTGCAGCCTTGGGAAAACGGTCTGCTGTAAATAGGAAGAGGCCGCTTTGGGCAATCCGAGATGGAGGTAGAGCTCCTTCTTTTTCTCACTCATTCGTCCGTTCCCTTAATTTCAAAGAAAATGAAGGCGTTCGGTCCGATGGATAAAGTACCCGGGCTGCTTTTCCATTCTCCCTTCTCCTTCGATACAAGTAGCAACGCGCCTCCCTGTTTCAGCATGAACACCACGGCTTCAAAAGATCATAACCCCTTTGCTACTGAGCCCAAAAAGGGCATATTTATCATCGTTGGGACTAAAAGGGTTCATCGAACATTATTCGCTCATCATGGTCATTGAAACCTCGAGAAGGCTCAGCTTCTGTCTCTTCTGCTCTCTTTTGGTCCATTTTTTGGCGATCCCCTTATCGAACGCTCAACAGATCGCCCCGGATGTCAAAAGTTATACCGGGAAGGATTACAACGGCCATCCCCAGATCTATTGCACCCTTCAGGACAGCAACAGCGGAAGGGTCTTTCTTGGGACTTCGCTAGAGGTCCTGATCCACAATGGAAGGGATTTCAGACATGTAACGATCGGTAACGGGAAGGCTGCCTTTTCCATGGATATGGACCGGTCAGGGCGGGTTTGGCTGGGATGTCAGAGCGACCTTGGTTACCTGAAGGAAGATGCAAAGGGAAGGTTCCGCTTTGTTTCATTGCTGGATAGCGTGGGACCGAATAAAGAAGAGTTCCTCGAAAAGTTCAACATCATTTGGGACGTTCATTGTGCGGATCAAAAGGTCTTCTTCAATGGGATCGATCACATGATGGTCCTCGACCGTGAAAAGGACACACTGAAATTCCTCGCGCCCTGGAAAGATGCCTATTTCTCATCGAAGGTAGGGGACCGGATCCTCTACCACGAACTGGATTGCACCCTGGTAGCCCTTAACACGGAAACCCTGGAACGAACACCGCTCCCCTTTGCTCAGACCTTCATGGACAAAAAGGCGGTGAGCTTCCTCCCGTATCCCCCTTTCAATACGGAAAAAGGGCTCCTAATAGCCACCCGAAAGAACGGGATACACCTTCTTCAAAAGGATTCCCTCAAGAATGTTCAGATGCCAGCCTCCCTTAAAAAAAAGCTCCGTTCTCAGAAGATCTATTCGGCATCCTGGGGGCCTCATAAGACGCTTTGCCTGGGAACCGACCGGGGAGGGATCTATTTATTGCGATGGAAAGGAGAGAAGGTCATAGAGCATCGCAGGATCCAGCGCTCTCATGGTATTCCTTCCAACGCAATATGGGATCTTAGCACCCCGAGCTATCCCGGAGGAGCGCTTTGGGCCGGAACAGAGAACGGTGCCGCCCTTTCGTCCCCGTTTTATCCCATTCGTACGCTTCGGGAAGGAAAGGATCTGAGGGGTGGAGTGACCGACATATTGGATGTCCCCTCCCAAAAGGGGGAACGGAAAATAGTTGCCACGACCGCCGGTGTTCAAAGCCTCCACTGTGGTGAAGAGGTCCCGATCAGCGATTATGCCCGGATGCACCAAGCAAAGGCGGAAGGGCTGAAAGGTCAATGTTTCGATATGGCTTGGCTCCCGAATACGGAGACCGCCCTGGTCGCAAAAGGCAATATCCGTTCTTTCACACCCTCGAACTTGGAGGAAAGGTCCCGGGAATTCGCCAAAGGGAATTACTCCTGCTTATCGGTACTATCTCATCCCCAGCGACCGGGAACGGACCTTATAGCTGCTGGTGGAAGGAGCGGGATACGGATATGGGGATTTGAAAAGAACGCCAAAGAGCTTCTTTTTTCCCTTCAGGACCTCCCTGAAGGCGTGGTCTCCCTCAAACTCCTGAACACCCCGGAGGAAAAGGAATACGAACACGTTATCGTCGCCTCCTTTCAAAGCCAGGGGGTGCTGGTCCTCTTATTGAACAAAGAATTTCTCATCATTGGCCAGGAAAGGCTGAAGACCGAAGGGACCCTTCCGGATAGCGAGATCCGCGTGTATCCCGATCCTTTTGCTGAAAAGCCCAGTAAAAGCGTGCTTTTGGGCACGGACAAAGGAGCTTATCGGGTGATACCGGATCGCGTACTTTCTGAAGGAGAAGGACCCGAGGTCGCACAGCCTTTAAAAGGGACCCCGATCTCTTTTAGTGACACCAGCAAAAGCGTTTATTGCATCACCCCTGGCAAGGAAGAAGAGGTTTGGTTCATCTCGGACGAGACCGTCCATCATTATCATAACGGAACCCTCGACAGCGTGCCTTTCAAAGGATTGGACATCGGGACCATCCGTAGGATCCACAGGGATGAAGAAGGGATCGTCTGGTTCGGCGCTGATTACGGGATCGCACGGTACAACCCGCGGAAAAAGGTCAACTACGACCGCCCATATCCATGCCTCATCGAAGAAGTGAGCATTCCCCTTGAAGAAAAGGACAGTCTATTGGAGCGAAGTTTTGGGGGAAAAGGGAAAAGAACGAGTGGAAATGTGACCCTCCCCTATCGCTTGAACGATATCACCTTCTCGTTCATCGCACCCCGGGAGAGGGCTCAGGATGCCGTTCGCTATAGCTGGTGCCTAGAAGGCTATAGTTCAGAGTTCAAGGAATGGGAGAGCGAAGCGAAAGCAAGCTATACCAACCTTCCGGAAGGTGATTACCGATTCAGGGTCAAAGCCCGGAATATTCACGGAAAAGAAAGCCGAATAGCGGAATATCGCTTCACGGTCCTTCCCCCTTGGTATCGGAGCAGCGGGGCCTATGTGGGGTACGGGGTCTTGAGCATCCTCCTGATCTGGGGGGTCGCTAAGCTGAACTCCCGGCGGGTGGAGATCCAGAAAAAGCATTTGGAAAAAGTGGTCGAGGAAAGGACCCAGGAGATCCGAAAACGAAAGGAAGAAATAGAAGTGGCCCATCGAGAGATCACGGACAGTATCGATTATGCACAGCGCATCCAGGACGCCCTCCTGCAAAGCGAGGAATACGTTTCCACCCATCTGCCCGAACATTTCATCCTGTTCAAGCCCCAATCCCGCGTAAGTGGCGATTTCTACTGGGCACGCGAACGGAACGGATACCTCTATTTCGCTGCTGTGGATTGTACCGGACACGGCGTACCGGGCGCTTTCATGAGTATGCTCGGAGTGGCCTTCCTCAACGAGATCATGGGAAATGAGCAAGACCTGCTGCCCGGAGAGATACTGGAACGCATGCGGGAACGGGTTATCAAGGAACTGAGCGTTCATGGGAGTGAAGAGGGGGCAAAGGATGGGATGGATGCAGCCCTACTGCGGATCGAACTGAACGGAAAAAGTGGCTACCATGAAGTCCTTTTTGCCGGAGCCCAAAACCCGCTCTATATCATCCGGGAAGGGATCGCTGCTGCGGATCCCCTCGAGGCGGAGATCCTAAAAGACCCTTCAGGGTCGGAACAGATCAAGCCCTTTCGCGATAGCGATACTGGTTTGGAGGTCAAGGGGGACCATCGGAGTGTAGGATTTGATGAAAGCAAGGATGGAAGGTTCAAGACCATTCCCCTTTCCCTTCAGAAAGGAGATATGCTCTATATCTTTTCCGACGGCTATGCCGACCAATTCGGAGGACCCAAAGGAAAAAAGTTCCGCTACCGACCGTTCAAACAGAACCTCGTAGAACTCCACAAGCGCCCCCTTCCCGAGCAGAAAAAAGAACTGGACCGTCGTTTCGAAGAATGGAAAGACCACTCGGACCAAGAACAGGTGGACGATGTCCTAGTGATCGGGATACGCCTCTAAGGAACTGGACGCCCCCCTTTTTTCGTCAGGAACTGCATATCCATCAGCAAAGGGATGCTCGCATGGGAAAGCCTCATTACCCTTTTTCCAGCGAACGAGAGCATAGCCACCCGAAAATAGCAAATAACAGGGTCTTAATAGGCTGAATACCGCGGTCAAGAGCGAATTCTTGGGATCTTTCTGAAAAGACATTTTACCCATTGACAAGTTAAATCACGGGCATTGCCTATATTTGGGAAGAAGCTGTTGCAGCGTCCGTTCCCTGCTGCCCGAACGACCATACCTTTCTCCCGATCGGAGAGTAATGCACAGGGGGACAAACCGTTGCTCGCGCTATAGCGTGGGTGAAGTTTGCCTGTGCAAGGGCTCATGGTCGTGCCTGGGCAGCAGCAAACTAACCCACGCTTTTTTTGTCCGGACCCGAGGCATATTGCTCGAACTAGCAGGACCCGACCCGTAATACCCCAAAGCTTGGTAAAAGGGAGCATCATCCGTTCCGGTCGAGCTCATTCCGGAGCAAGAAAAAAGGAAGACGATCCTTCGAATGTTCTTCATTCTGTAAATTAGTGGGGACGAAGGGGCGAACCTATCCCTTGTAATAGAACAACCCGCTCTTTTATCGATCCAATAGTTCATTTTCCATGATCCGTCTATTGATAGCCGATGACCACCGGATGGTAAGGAACGGCCTTAAAGCCCTTATCCAAAAGGCCGAGGATATTGAAGTGGTCAGCGAATGCGCCTCCGGTGAAGAGGTCGTGGATATTTTGAACTCAGGGCTGGAGGCAGACGTTATAGCAATGGACCTTAGCATGCCTGACATGGACGGCATTCAGGCCACGGAGAAGCTTCTTGAGATCAACCCGGAGTTACGGGTCTTAGGGCTTTCCATGCACAATGAAGAGATGTTCATCTCCAAGATCCTCGCCGCAGGGGCGATGGGTTACATCCTCAAGAATGCGAGTGAAGAAGACCTCATAAAAGGCGTGAGGGCCATCCACAACGGGTCGTCCTATTTTGGTGAAGGGGTCACCGAGATCATGATGTCGAAGTATATGAAGAAAGGCAAGGGAGCACAGAACGGTCGCTCCCCTTACCTTATCAAGGCGGAGGATCTAACCGAGCGGGAAAAAGAGGTGCTCCGCCTGATCGCAGAGGAACGGACCAACGCGGAGATCGCGAACAAGCTCTTTATCAGTAAACGGACGGTCGACTCCCATCGCAAGCATTTGCTCGAAAAGACCGGTGCCAAGAACACGGCCGGATTGGTCCGCTTTGCGATCGACCATGATATCGTATGAGCTCTTTCCGGATCTGGAGTGGCTGCTTCACTACTCCTCGGTGATCCTACGGAGAGCTTTTCTGCAATCCATCCCTTATTGATCGGATTTTGGAGCAACCCACCTTTCGGGGGCTTGGTGGAAAAAGGGGGCGACCTAAATTCGTTCCGGTAACCCCCTAAAAAGCAAAGCTATGCGTTATACCGGAACACTTATCATCCTCGGCCTCTTCATCGGACTCCCCTTCCTCCCTGCGAACGGGCAAAAGACAAAGGCGGAAGATGCAGCAAGGCCTGAAACGATCTCCATATCCTCCATCCATTCGAACGGGACCTTTTACTTTAAATCCCGTATAAAAGGACTTGAAAAGGACATGCAGCTCATCCTGGAAAAAGAGGTGCCCGAAAAGGATCATCCCGTGGTGGTGGATACCCAAAAAGGAATGGGAACGCAAGTTGACTATCCCATCCTCTATTGTTTCAAGGATGAGGAACCCGACAGCGAGGCGTTGCTCTATCGCCTGAGAGGGATCACTTTTGATAAGGGGGAAGCAAATTCTTTCGTGCTCGCTGAGAAGCGCTTCGACAAATTGCTCTTGAGCATGAAAGAGAACTAAGAAGATCTTTTCCGATCACGATCGTGGAAAAATGGATCAGGATGCGACCGGGGCAATGCTTTATTTTTAAGCCTCAGTTCCGAGACTATGGAGCGAAACCGATCCCTGATCTGCATTCTCCTGACCGCAGCTATCAGTTTGTCCGGAGGGATGACCCAGGAGCAGAACATCCAGAAGACGGTCGAATACATCAACAAAGCGATCGAAAAGGATCCGTATTACGACGGAAAAGACGATGATCTGGAGTTCAAAGTAGATGATAAAGGTACCCTGACCGCCCAATATTATTGGGGGAGTTACAAAGCCTTTAAACACACCATGTCCCTCAAGAACCTCGATAAGGGGAAGGTGAAACGGGACACCAGCACGATCTACGGGCGGGACATAATCAGGCTTTATTGCAAGGAAACGGATCACTGCATCCAGAAGAAGGTCAATCACAAGCCGAAAACCCGGGAAATGGGAAAGTACGAGTTCTCGGTCACGGATAAGAACGAAGCAGGGCGCCGGGTCAAGAACGCATTCGTCCACCTTATCGAGCGAGCGCAAAAGCGCTTTAAAGGAAGTTCCAAGAACAACGGGGATGACCCCTACGATTACTGAGGCTTTATTCCTTCGAACTTCCCGGCACCCCTTCTTGCGGGCTTGAAGCCTCAGCATAAAGGCGTTTGGGGATCCTACCTGATCGCCATGCCTCACTCCCTGCTTCCACAGCGGAGGCCATAGCTCTTGCCATCCGTTCAGGGTCTTTTGCACGGGAGACAGCAGAGTTCAAGAGCACTCCGTCCATTCCGAGTTCCATAGCATAAGCTGCGTCTGAAGCCGTTCCCACCCCAGCATCGATGATCACGGGCAATTCGGACCGTTCCCGGATGATCCGAAGGTTATAAGGGTTACGGATCCCCATCCCCGACCCGATGGGTGCACCGAGCGGCATAACCGCTGCACAACCGATGTCCTCTAATTTACGCGCAGTGATCGGATCATCGTTCGTATAGGGAAGAACGGTGAAGCCCTTATCAACGAGCTGCTCAGCTGCTTTCAAAAGTTCAGGGACATCCGGGAAAAGAGTTTCATCGTCCCCGATCACTTCCAGCTTTATGAGGTCCGTTCCCAGAGCTTCGCGGGCCAATTCAGCAGTAAGCACAGCATCCCGAGCGGTATAACAACCCGCTGTATTAGGGAGGAGTTGATAACCTTCCTCCTGCAACAACTTCATCACTCCTTCATGGCCACTACCTGAAAGGTCCACCCGTCGTACAGCAACCGTCACTAGTTCGGTCCCGCTAGCTTTCAAAGCTCGGCGCATCACTTCATGGTCACGGAAACCCGCAGAACCCATGATAAGCCTGGAGCTCAGGGCATGATCGCCGAATTGGAGGAGCTCGTTCGCCATCCTTATCCGCCTTGAGTGGCCTGTATGATCTCTACCGAACGTCCCTCGCTCAATTTCGTCCGCTCCCATTCGGAACGAGGGACCACCTCACGGTCGACCGCTACCGCAACACCGGCCGTACCCTGATCTCCCTGCACCTTTTCCACCAAGGTGCGCAGATCCGTGGCTTCTTCAAGCCGATAGCTTTCCCCGTTCAGTTCGATGGTCATAGCACCTCATTTGGTAAAGGAACAGCCTGATCACCCCCCTTGTTCCTGATCTTCCTGTTCCACTTCCTCTTCTTTGAGCAGGGGTTCTCGGATAGCACCTTCCTCCAGAAGGTCCCGCACGGCATACGCGGTAACAGGAGCAAAAAGAAAGCCGTGGCGATAGTGACCGGTCGCATATAGCAAGCCCGCTTCATCCCTTCCGATCGCTGGACGATGGTCCCGATGTGAAGGACGCAACCCCACATCCACCGAAAGGAAGGGTGCATCCTGAACAGCAGGGACCAGCTCCCAGGCTTCTTCCAGCAATTCCCGGACGCCACCAGCGGTAGGAGTGAGATCGAAACCGAGTTCCTCGCTCGTACCCCCAACGCGGACCGTCCCATCCGTTTTAGGCACCAGGTAAACGCGCGGGGAACGGATCATCCGATCCAGCCCACCTCCCCCGAACGGACCCAGGGTAAGGATCTGTCCTTTGACCGGATGGAGTAAAGGCGGACCTTTCTTCCCTTCCCTCTGAAATCCGGACCAAGCCCCGGCTGCGAGCAACAGTTCCTGAAAATGCTCGTCCCCTTTCTCAGACCGGACCCACCATTTCCCATCATTCCCTTTCCCATATGCTTTTACTTCGCTCTCTTCCTTCAGGTTTCCTCCTTTCGCCTCGATCGCCCTCTTCAAAGCATCCAGCAAACTCCGGTTCTCGATCTGCGCATCATCAGGTAACCATATCGCCGCGCTAACACGAGGACTCAACAACTCGAATCGATCGCGGGCATGGCTTCCTCCCCACCACTCCACATCCAACCCCAATTCCTTCCGGAATTCATAGAGCTGCTTCAATCGCTCCGCATCATCCCGGTCCTTTCCTACCAATACAGTCCCACAAGTATCCAAAGCAGGAACATTGGGAACATCCTCCCTAAGCTCTCCCAAAAACTCCGGATATAAGCTCAAGCTCCGTTGGCCGAGCTTCATCACACGTTCCTCTCCGAAATCAACCTCTGCCTCCGGCGCAAGCATCCCTGCAGCTACCGCACTCGTGCCTTCACCCACTTTATCCCGCTCGAGGACGGTCACAGCCCAACCAGCACGCAAGCACTGCCATGCGATACTGAGACCGATAACACCGCCTCCGATAATGCCCAGCTCCTTTTTCATAACGACCCGCTCATACCCTTCGTGTCATATCGGCCATTCCTCCAGCCGATAAGCACTGTCCCAGAACATCCATTCATATCGAGCACCTTTAACGAATGCATCCTTCATCCGATCCCGAAGTTCAGGCGAAGCCTCTTCTGCCAATTCCTCCGTAATACCGAGGGCTTTGCGAACGAGCGCGTCAAAATCCTCACTCACGTACATATCGATCCATTCCTGGTAAGGATTCTCCGGGACCGCTCGTTCATGAATATGTGCTCCTACCTCCCTGTAGATCCAAAAACATGGGAGCACCGCGGCCATCCCTTCAGCCTTATCCTGCAACGCACAGGTGCTCAATAAAAAGCCCGTGTAATTGCTGCAGGTCGGCGACATCTCCTGCGGCTTTTGGGTCACCCCGAACCGTCGGGCCAGGTCCTCGTGGAGCGAACGCTCCACTTCGATCCCACTAGCAGCAAAGCGTGCGAACTCGAGCAAATGCTGGGGGCGGTCTGAGCGAGCACCGAGCAAAGCAAGGGCGCGACCGAACTGCTGGAGGTAGAGCGAATCCTGTCCGATGTAAAAAGCAAAGATCTCCCGGGACAAAGTCCCTGCCTTCAGTTCCTTCACGAAAGGATGCTCGAGGATCCTTTGATAACGATCTTCGATCGCAGTCCAGAGCTCTTCTTTGATATCTTCCTTTAACATGTCCGGATATTGTACAGATGATCCACGGGGCCTTTTCCTTCTCCGACCTTAAGGGAGTTCCCAGCTTTCAAAGCACTTGTAAGGAATTCTTTTGCGCTTTCTACGGCTTCCTGAAAACCTGACCCTTTAGCGAGTTCAGCCGCTATTGCAGCTGACAAAGTACATCCGGTCCCGTGGGTGTTAGGGGTGTCGATCCGCTCAGCTCCGAAGCTTAAAGCTCGGTCCGCCTCCTTTTCATAAAGAAGGTCATCGCTCCGTTCCCCACCCCGATGTCCTCCTTTCAAAAGGACCACTCGCGGCCCTAATTCCGCAATACTGCGAACGACGTCCTCAAGGTTCTCCTGCTCGAACTTACGGCCGAGTAGGACTTCCGCTTCCGGTAGGTTCGGTGTCAGAAGGTCCACCTGTGGAAGCAACTCCTCCCGGAGGGAATCTTCAGCATCCTTCTCCAATAGCCGGTCACCGCTTTTTGCTACCATGACCGGGTCCAGGACAACGTTCGGCACCTGATGCGCTTCGATGGCCGCTTTGACCGTCCGGACCACTTCACTGCTGTGCAGCATCCCGATCTTCAGAGCGTCGGTGCCGATATCCTTCAAGACCGCATCGATCTGCTGGCGAAGGAATGGGGGAGGGACCGGATGGATCCCTTCCACCCCTTTTGTGTTCTGGGCAGTAAGTGCTGTAATAGCCGAAGTACCATAACATCGGAGAACCGTGAAAGTCTTCAGATCGGCCTGAACCCCTGCCCCTCCACCACTATCCGACCCAGCGATGGTCAGGGCCTTTGGAGTACGTTCCATGGACATAGATTTAGGACCGGAGCTCGGAACGCTCTGGGAAAGGATCTCGTTGAACTCCCTTCGCCGGAATGATCCGGTGCAGGTTCCACCTTCTGGGGATCAGCCCCTGAAGGAACGGGTCTTTTCTCAGCCTTGAGCGTAAGGCACCCCGGTTCGTTCATCGCTAAGTTACAAACGCTTTAGAGAACCGCGTCCATAAAAGGGGACGAAGCCCATGAGCTGCCCTAAATTCGGCTTCATGGAGATGATCCTGATCACTTATCCGGAACCGCTTGAAGGGGAGCAAGAATTCATTACCGAGCTTTTCGAACGTGGCCTCCAGAACCTTCACCTCAGGAAATACGATGCCACCGAACAAGAGTTGCTCGACTTTCTCAAGCGGATCCCACCGGAATATCACCAACGCATCGTCCTCCATCACCATCATTACCTCGTCCGAAGCTTCAAGCTCAAGGGCGTGCATTTCAACTCCTACACGCAGGAGATCCCTTCTTTTCCAAAAGGGGACCTCATCTTTTCCCGTGCTGTCCATGATCCGGAAGCATTGGAAGAAGTGGAGGAGTCCGTCGACCGGGTGATCCTAAGCCCGATCTTCCCAGCGCTTTCCAAAGAAGGGGATCATCCCACCACCCCTCCCGAAAAGGTTGAACAATGGGTCCGGGGAAAACAGTATCCCTTCGAACTCTATGCCCTCGGTGGCATCCTGCCAGAAAGGGTTTCAGAAGCTGCCCGATCAGGGTTCGATGGGATAGCGGTTCTAGGCGGTATATGGGAACGTTTCCGGACAGACGGTCAAGATAAGGCCCTTCAGACGTTCGAAGTTTACCAAAAGGAGCTTGAGCAGTGGAACGCAAGCGCATAGCCCGTTTACAACCCATAACCAACGAAGGGTCAAGCCTTTCGATCCTAGAACAAGTGGAAGCTTTCTGCAAAGGAGGGGCCCGTTGGGTCCAACTCAGGATCAAGAAGCCCGACGAGAAAGGTTTCCATGAGATCGCCTTGCGTGCAAGAGAGATAACCGAGCGGAACGACTGCGCCCTTATCCTCGACGACCGAGTGGAAATGGTGAAAGAAGTGGAAGCGGACGGCGTCCATCTCGGCGAAAAGGACATGAATCCGGATAAGGCCAGGAATATACTGGGTCAGAAGGCTTTGATAGGGGGAACGGCCGATCGTTCCGAACGCGTAGAGGAACTCGCTCCGCTCACGGATTATATCGGCTGCGGCCCCTTCCGGAACACGCGTACGAAAAAAGCCTTGAGCCCTATTCTCGGGCTCGAAGGTTATCGACAGATCATGGAAGGGATCAAGGAGAAGGGGATCCGAACACCCATCCTTGCGATCGGGGGCATCCAAAAAAGCGATATTTCAGAACTCCTGAGAATAGGGGTCTTTGGGATCGCTGTAAGCTCGAACATCACCGAAGCGAAAGATCCCGTACGCAGGACGGCTGATCTCCTCGAAGCGCTCGAAAAAGGGAGAAGCTCGTGAACCCGCCGACCTCATTGCTGCCTAAAAAAGCCCGCACGGATTCCCTGCGGGCTTTTTTATTCAACGGAGAGGAGGCATTCAGCGGACCACGGTCACATGTCCCTTCTTCTCGTGCCAATTCCCCTTGTGGTCCTTCACCTTGATCTTGTAAACGTAAACGTCCGGCTTAACCTTCTCGCCTTTCACCGTTCCGTCCCAATCGACATCAGGATCAGTGGATTCGAAGATCAGCTCACCCCAACGGTTGAAGATCATCATCTTCCGCGCTGTATATCCAGCACCTTTTCCGTCGAATTCATCGTTCTTTCCATCCCCGTCAGGACTGAAAGCATTGGGGACGTAGTAAGTAAAGCGGTCCTCGACCACGAACTCTTCCGTATGTTGAGCCTCGCACCCATGGAGGGTCCGTGCGGTCAGTGTGACCGGATAAGTGCCCACTTCATCGTAACGGTGAACAGGATCCCGCTTTTGCGAACTGTCGCCATCCCCGAAGGCGAAAGCCCATTCGATCGCATGGGGATCATTGTAATGGAAGCGGGCCTCGGGTTCCATGATCGAGACCTTGCGATCGGGGCTTACCTCGAAATCTGCGGATGGCATGGGATGAACCTTTACAGAAAAATCATCCTTTCCGCTGTTCATGCAACCGTATTGGTTGGTGAGCACCAGTTTAGCGGTATGCTGCCCTGAATTGCTGAATTCGAGGGTGGGTTCTTCAACAGTACTGCTCGCCCCTGTACTGAACTCCCACTCGAGCTCGGTGTTCACATCCCTGGTGGTGTCGTTCCGACAGACCACCGATGCTTCCCCACATGCCTCAGCATCATCCACCTCAACATCCACTGGAGGTTCCGGATGGACCGGCACGATAACGGAATCCACCAATTGGTTCTGGCATTGATCGCTAACGGTCACACTATAGGTGGTCGTATCACCAGGAAGGACGTGGTGGGGACCGGAGCCGGTTCCGATACCCTGGTCCCACTGGAAGCTGATACCTCCTCCTTCCTTGCTATAATAAGCGCTTATGGAAGCCATCTCACCATGGCAAACGGGATCACCACCCTTGGTGCCGAATGCTTTACGGTCGAGCCGCCTGACCGCGATCTCCACGGTACGCTCCGAAGAGGCACAACCGCTGGTATCGTAGGCGATCACGTCATAGTCCGTGCTCTGGGAAGGCGCAACAGTGTGCGAAGCACCCGTTCCAAGCCCCTGGCTCCAGACGTAGATGTATTGGCCATTGCCGCCGCTAGCTGATGCGTTGAGATCAACGCTGTCTCCGGGACAAATGGTATCGGCAACTGGTGTCAACTGAACCTCGATCGGAGCTGGCTCACCCACTTGGAAGTTGGTAGTGGCCTGACACCCTTCCGCATCTGTGACCATTACTGAATAATTCCCGGCCGACAAGCCGAATGCACTTTTGCCCGTCTGCGGACTATCGAGATCCCAGGTGAAGGAATAGGGACCTGTGCCACCTGAAGCGGAGGCTGTTGCCATCCCATCGCTCCCGTTGTGGCATGAAACATCGAAGATCTGTCCCACCTGCACCTGCAGTGGAGCGGGCTCCTGGACCTGGAAACTATCGAGGATAGCACAGCCATTGGCATCCGTCACTTCGAGGATATAAGTGGCGGCCTGAAGGCCACTGACCTGTGGTCCGGACTGGTTGATATTGCTCCAATTGTAGTTGTAGGGAGCTGTACCACCGTTCACGGCTACGGAAATACTTCCGTCCTCACCACCGTGACAGGTAACGGGTGTTATCCCAAGGGTATCGACCGACAAGGGAGCAGGCTGTCCGATATGAGCGGTGTCGTAATTGGTGCAACCGTTCTGATCGCTGACCTCTACCACGTATTGTCCAGCAGGCACATTACTGAGGGTGGCCTGTTGGGATCCGGTCCCTTGCCAATCGTATTGATAGGGGGCTGTTCCACCTTTTCCTGTAACGGTAGCGGACCCACTCGTTCCTCCATAACAATCAACGTTCTTTGTACTGATCGAAGAAGTGAGCGGAGCGGGCTCATTCATAGTGAAGCTCACCTGTTCGGTACACCCATTGGCATCTACAACCGTGACCGTATGTTGGCCCGCATATAGTTGGTTAGTCTGAGAGCTGTTCTGTTGGGGAAGACCGGACCACTGGAAATCGTACGGAGCAGTCCCTCCATTTGCCGAAACGGCCGCATAGCCATTGCTATCACCATGGCAAAGGGGCATGCTCAAGGAATCCAGTGAAAGGGTGAGCGCTGCAGGATCCTGGATCGTCACCGTGTCCGAGGAATGGCAGCCATCAGAAGTGAAAACGTCAACGTAGTAAGATCCCGCACTCAAACTATCGGCAGTTTGGGTGCTGTCTCCGTTCGACCAGCTGTATTGGTACGGCCCTTTTCCGCCCTGAACCTGGACGGTAGCCGTCCCATCACTTCCGCCATCGCATGAAGGGGGCGTTGACGTGACGCTAAGGTTACCCGGCAATGAGCCCGGACCCACAGTGATGCTGTCCTCCGCTGTACACCCGTAGGGGTCCGTGACCTGGACCGTGTAGGTATCGGCCGGGATCCCGTTGTAATTCGCGGATTGAGCATTGCCTTTGTTCGGAGTCCATTGGTAGTCGAAGGGACCACTAGCACCATAGACGGTGTCCACACTGGCTTTTCCGTTAGACGCACCGCAATTGGCCGGACTTGAACTAAGGTCGAGGCTATCGATACCATGAACGGTCAAGCAAAAGGAATAAACCTGGCTTCCGTTCAGGGGGCAGTTATCATCCTCAACCTCCACGGTGAAGCAATGGGGGCCGTTCCCAACATGTTGCCAGCCAGGGGTCCATTGAAAATTGGCAGTAGGCCGCATTCCCTGACCTGCATCGAATTGGCCCGAAGCAATGCCCTGATCCCAACTAAGGGTAAGGTCTTGGGAAGAGTCGGCATCGAAGGAGGGGATCTCGAAATAGACATTCTCTCCCGCACAAACATCCATTTGATAATCCCCGCTCCCATCGATGCCGCTCAAATAGGGCAGGTTATTGGAGCAAGGGATCACCTGGACCTGGATGTCCCTGTTGATGGTACCGATGACCTGACCGTTCCGCCATTCCTTTACTTGGACCTGCATAACAGTGACGTCCTGTTGGGTCGGTGTCATACAGATATCGCCGGTCACAGGATCGATGCTGACCGACGGACTGGAATTGAGCGGTTGTTGGGCTGAATAACCGTTCTTATAGGTGACCGTGCTTCCGTTCTGGCCGCTGGTGGGAGTGACGAGACTGTAGGAAAGGGAATCCCCGTCGGGGTCCTGAGCTCCGTGATTGAAGCAATAGGTCTCCCCTACACAGATGTAAGGGACCGGGGGATTGGAGAAGCTGGGCGAATTGTTACAGGGATAGTTCTGGTTGTCCAGTTGCGCGTTCAGATGGATCTCTTCATTGTTGGGATCATCGATCGTCGTAATGGCATTGTTCCGACAACAGACGCTGAAATCGAAGTTCCAATCCGGGCATTGCTGGGGCAATGTAACGGTGCCCGTATAAACGTACTCTTCAACCCCCGGATTACTTCCACCGTTACATTCCGTACTGTCCGCATCACAGATCGGTGTAACGTCCTGACCGGTCCCCTGGACCTGATCGAGCGTAACATCCAGATCCTCGTTGCATTGATCCGAACTGGCGTCCACCGTGATACTATTGGGAGCATCGATCCCTTCACAATCACGATAAAAAGAGACCCTTAGCTCATACTCCCCATTGCCCAAGCAGGTGTAAGTAAGATCAGCTCCCTGAGCATGGGTCGCATGACCCATTTTCGAGAAAAGAAGGGCAAAAATGAAGATGAAAAGGGTCCGGAGGCGGGTAGCTGTTTCTGGGGGTTCCATGGCTCGTACTTTTTCGGTCAACTACCCATGGATTACGTTTAAAATATTTTAAAGGTTTCTCCGCAATATTGAACAAAAAGTTTTTTATAACCCCCGTAAAAAAGGGTTTAGCGAAAATATAGTTTGTTGCGCTTCGTCTTCTTTTTTATAGAATTCCCCCGCCCGTGCTCGCCCAAAATTTTCTTTGGTAATAAGAAAGATCGGGAAAGTCCTGTTCTGAGCTGTCGGGGTTTTCAGCGAGGCTGCTGAAGGACAGTGCGGTAGCTCTGAAGAACTTCCTCACCCATCCGCTGGTAGGAAAAACGCTCGGCGGTCTGCTTCCCTTCCTTGACCAACTCATCTTTCAACTCTTCATCCCCCAATAGTTTGAGCAATGCCTCTGCGAGCCCTTCATGATCCCCGACGTCCCGCAGGATACCGTTCTTTCCCTCCTCCAGGATCTCAGGGATCCCTCCAGCGTTCGTGGCCAGTACCGGAATACCGCATGCCATAGCATCCAGTATGGAGGTCCCAAGACCTTCGGTCTTGGAGCTTATCAAAAAGAGGTCGAAACCGCTTAGTAATTCGAGCACATCTTCCCTGAATCCGAAAAGATGGACGTGCTCATCAAGGTCGAGCCGCTCCCGTTCGGCTTCCACATTCGAGCGTTCCGGCCCTTCCCCAACGATCGCAAAGATCCCTCTATTCCCTCTATCGATAAAGGCACGAGCTGTTCGCAGAAAGGTGAGGTGATCCTTGTGGTCAGCGAGTGCGGCCACGTTCCCTATAACAGGAGTGCCATCGTCGATCCCAAGCTCCTTCCGGATCCTTTTCGGATCCTTTCGTTGGCGAACCCCCTCCGGATCGATCCCATCGTAGATGGTCACCCACTTCCTTTTTTCCCGAACACCTTCCATCCCGATCCGGCGGATGGCATCGGACACTGCTATCACCCGGGCAATACAGGGATGATCGAACTTCCACCGAGAGAAGCGGTTCCTCCCTACAGGAAAATCCACCCTTCGATGGACCACGATCGGGAGCTTCACGCCGAAAAGCAAAGCGGCCAAAAAGGCTGCTGTATGTGCGTGGGCATCGTGGGTGTGGATAAGATCCGGATCGTAGTTAAGCAGCAATCGCCTTAAGGTCATGGCGAGCGATAAGTTCAGGGGTCCCTTGCGTGAAAAAGTGGCATAAGGACAGCCTTTCTTTTGAAGCTCCACTTCATGGGCACTCCCTTTCCTTAGAAGGACGCATTGCTGTAGATCGTTTCGCTCCAGCTCTTTGAAAAGATAGTTCAATTGCTGCTCCCCCCCTCGCCAGCTCATAGGAGTCGACACATGAAGGATCCGCATTGGCTCGGGATCATAACCGGTGCGGATCTTTCGCGCACGCTTTCTACGAATCCTCATGGGAGGCATTTGAATGAAACCGTCGGACCACTCGATAATTATGGGAACCCGCTATAGGCCAACCTCCTAAAACCCTACGCTCCAGGTAACCGAGCAATCGATATTTCAACCGCTCATGCTTGTGACGCTTCCGCCGAGAATCCGGTCTTCCCTCGTATTGCAAACGGCCTTTCCAGTCGATCTTCGAAAGGTGATCCGCCATCCATCGGGGATGCTTCCCTTCGAACTTATCCAGGTAATTGAGCGGTCCGTGATCGTAATGAAAGTCTTCCTCTTTGCCGTTTTCCTCCTTTCCCTGAAAATGAAGGTCGCTGGCGGCCTTTTTCTGTCCAAGGACCCCCGGGGGACGCATTCCTCCGTAATGAAAGATCCTGGCCTCCGTGCTGGCCACCTTTGGAACCCGGCTCCCTTTTCGCCTCCGATAATCAGAAGGAAGGCCGCGGTGCCCTTTTAATACCCGAAATGATTGAGCATCCCCCCATGGACGGATCGAGGGGTCATTGCGGATCAAACGGACCTCGCGGGGATACCAGTTGTGAGCAAAATGAACGTGCCGTTCATCTCCCCAGAAGTGCAAGTATCGGAACAGGATCCCCTCCACCTTCGGATCGTCCTTGTAAATCCAACATGCCTCGCGGATCATCGGTATATCCTCTTCGTGGAGGACCTCATCACCCTGGAGGAACAAGAGCCAATCCCCTTCGCAACGCTGACGGGCCAGATCGGCTTGACGCGCATAGACCGTATTGGCTCGATAATTAGAAAGGTCCCATTCGGACCGAAAAAGCTCCAAACGCTCCGGATCGATCCCCTGGAGCATCTCCTCGGTCCGATCATTAGCATCATGATCGCCCATTGCGACCACAAAACGATCGACCAACGCAAGCGCTGAGCGGATGGACGCATCTGCCGGAAACCGATGCTTCCAGGCATTGCGCAGAAAACTGAAGCCCTCGATCCTCATCTTTCTTTGCTTTCTATAAGCCGCCAATTCTTCGGCCTAAAAAGCTTTCTCCCCCCCAATAGGTTTTGTTCGACCCAGGTTAACATCCGGTTCTTCAACTTCTCGTGTTTATGCTTCTCCCGGGACGGGTTCGACGGCCCACCTTTTTCGAGCTGGGGACGGGTCGCTTCGATCCACTCTCGCATCACACGAGGGTGAGTCCCCGTATAGCGGGGAAGTTTGTCAAGATCGCCATAATCAAAAGCATCAGGCTCTGGATCATCTTTTCCCTGCCCTTGATGGATCGCGTGGAGCGCTTGCTTCTTCTTACCCATCTTATAGGGAGGACGCACCCATCCGTAATGAAGGATCCTGGCATCCAATTTCACCACGCCTAATTTATAGGTGCCTCGGACCCTTCGGTAATCCTTTCCATCGAAATCGGGGATCCGTCGAAAGGATTGAGCGGATCGCCAGGAATGGATGTCAGGATCGTTCCGCACGATCCGTATTTCCTCCGGGTACCAACCGTGCGCGTCCAAATAGCGATCGAAATCACCCCAGAAATGGACATAGTTGAACAGGAATCCTTCCACCCGTTCATCCTGAAGATATTGTGAACACGCCTCCTTGATACGGAGCAGGTCGTCCTCGTGCACCAGCTCATCAGCTTGAAGATAAAAGAGCCAGTCACCGCTACAGGCTTCTTTGGCAATATCGGTCTGATGGGCGTTCTCCGTACCGTTCGGGTAAGCTTCGGTATCCCATACAGTATCGATGATCCGCAACTTATCCGATCCGATGGCTTCGATGCGCTCACGGGTCAGGTCGTCATCGTCCCCTTCTCCAAGGGCTACCACGAACTCGTCAACGATCGGTAGGATGGAGCGTATTGATTCCGCGACCGGATAATGGAGCTTGGTCGCGTTCCGCACCATCGTAAAACCACTGATGCGCACCTCCTCAGCCAAAAGATTGCATTTCAGATAGCTTTCGGTAAACACCATCCCGCTGCAAAAGCTCCTCGTGCTGTCCTCGCTCCGTGACGCACCCGTTCTGGAGGACCAGGATCTGATCGGCATGCTGGACCGTTGACAAACGGTGCGCAATGATCAGCGAGGTCCGATTCTCCATCAGTCGGAAAAGGGCTTCCTGGACAGCTCGTTCAGATTCAGTATCGAGCGAGGAGGTCGCCTCGTCGAGGATGAGGATGGGAGGGTTTTTAAGGATGGCCCGTGCGATCGTAATGCGTTGCTTCTGCCCTCCGGAGAGCCGATCACCCCTATCGCCAACTATGGTATCATAACCATCCTCCAGTTCCCTTATGAAAGTGTGGGCATTGGCAACCCTTGCAGCTTCTTCCACTTCACTACTGCTCGCATTGGAAGCACCGAAAGCAATGTTGTTAAAAACGCTGTCATTGAAGAGTATGGCTTCTTGCGTGACGATCCCCATCAGGGAGCGAAGGTCCTTTACCCGCAACTCCTTGATCGAACTCCCATCGATCTTTATATCCCCTTCGTCCAGGTCGTAAAAACGTGGCAGTAGGTCGGCGAGGGTCGATTTTCCGGATCCGGAATGACCGACCAGAGCGATGCTCTTCCCCTTGGGGATCTCGAAGCTCACATCTTTTAGAACGTATTCCTTGTCATACGAGAACGAAACGTTCTCGTAGGCGATCCCTTTCTCGAAACGTTCGATGGGACGGGCGTTCGGAGCATCCTTGATGGAAGGGTCCGCCAGGAGCAAAAGCTCCAGACGCTCGTAGGAAGCCATCCCGCGCTGGACACTGTAGAAGGAATTGGTGAAAGATTTAGCGGCCGGGATGAGTTGGGAAAAGATGGCAATATAGGTGATGAACAAGCTGGAGGATAGCGTTTCATCCTGGACCACCAGTTTCCCACCGAACCAAAGCACAGTGACCATGACGATCGTTCCGAGAAATTCGCTCATAGGAGCCGCCAGGTCCTTTTTACGATACTTTTTGGTCATCACCCGGGCGTACTTCCTGTTGGTCTCATCGAACCTGTCATTGACCTTGTCCTCCGCATTGAAGGCTTTGATGATCCGCATGCCTCCCAAAGTCTCCTCGAGGAGGGAAAGGAGCTGACCCATCTTCACCTGGGTCTTTTGAGAAGCCCTTTTCAGGCTCTTTCCCACGGTAGCGATCAGAAAACCGGTCACCGGAAAGAGGATGGCAACGAAAAGGGTGAGCATGGGACTGATGTAAAGAAGAGCTAAAAAGAAGACGATCACTTGCAGAGGATCTCGAAAGATCGCTTCCAGGGAGCTCATGATCGAATTCTCGATCTCCTGGACATCGCTGGTCATCCTGGATATAAGATCGCCTTTCCGCTCTTCGGAGAAGAAGGCGAGCGGAAGGACCAGCAGTTTGCCGTACATCATGTCCCGAAGATCCTTGACCACTCCGGATCGAAGGGGAGAGAGGAAATAGCGGCCGAGATAGCGGGAAAGGTTCTTGAAAAAGAAGAGCACGAGCGTTACCAGACATAGGAAGAAGAGCGCGTTCATCGTCCCTCCGGGAGTGTTGAGCACCAGATCGGCCAGGTATTGGTCGAGATGGGCCTTAATGGAAGAACCGGAAAATGCGAGCGGTTCAAGGTCCTTCTCAAGGATCTTCTTGTATTCCTTTTCATCACTGTTGAAAAGAAAATCAAGAACGGGTGTGATCATGGCAAGAGAGAAGAGCGAAAAGAGCACAAAGAGCAGGTTGAAGATCGCGTTCAGGACCGCAAAGCCCCAGTAAGGCTTGATCAACCCGATGATCTTTAGGAACTTCCTCATCGAAAGCAAATATAGCGGAATTCTCCGGGCATAAGGGGTTTCCGGCGATACAGGAACGCGTGTAGCGGCCGCTTCAGGAGCCTTCGAAAAGGACCTCCTTTTGAACCTTCTTGACGCGGCTGCTATCCTTCAAATCCTTGGAGACCGCATCGTATGGAGCTGTAATGACCACTTCCCCCGTATCCAGACCTTCGTTGACCTGGATGAAACGATCGTCCTGAATGCCGGTGCGAACGAACTGAAGAAGGGCTTTCTGCTCTTCCTCATCGTAGCGGAACACAGATTCCCGCATCCGGACCCCGTCCTCGCTGCCTTCGATGCTATCCTCCCGAGTGGTGACCGCCCGGATGGGGATCGAAGGGACCTTTTCCACGCTCCGCGTAGCAATGGAAACGGTCGCGGACATGCCCGGACGGAATGGTGATTCATTGCTGTCGCTGACCATGTGGGAATACGAACTTCGAAGGATCCGAACCTTCACCGGGAAGTTCGTGACCTCATCCATTCCTTGACCACTCGAGCTTGCCGTATTGGCCATTTCGGTGACCACTCCCTTGAAGTCCTGATCGAGGTAAGCATCGACCTCGACCTTTGCCGTATCTCCCACTGAGACGCGAACGATGTCGTTCTCGTTGACCTCTACGTTCACTTCCATATCCTGAAGCTCACTAACATCCATCATCTTCGTGCCTGACATCTGATCGGTCCCCACGACCCGCTCCCCCTTCTCTACTTCCAGCCCTGTGATCGTACCCGTCAGGGGCGCGTGGATCGTCGTCCGGTTCAGGTTCTTCTTCGCCTCTTTCATGGAGGCTTCAGCGCTTTCAACTGAAAAGCGGGCCGCTTTCACGGTCTCCTTCTGCGCTTCCACTTCAGCTTGGGTGGACTCGTAGTCCGACTCCGCCTGGAGGTATTCGGCCCTGGAAATGGCACTGTCCTTTTTGTAAAGCCGCTCCTTGCGCTCATAAGTGACCTTCACGTTCTTGAAACGCGCCTTCACACGGGCCAACTGAGCTTTTGCATTGGCCAAATTCGCTTTGGCGTTGTTCAAAGAAGCTTCGGCACGATTCAAGGCGGATTCGTAAACATCGGGTTGGATCTTGGCGATCATCTGCCCCTTCTTCACCCTATCCCCTTCTTTTACTGGAAGCCTTACGATCTCCCCGGAAACGTCCGAACTGATCTTCACCTGGACCTCGGGTTGCACCTTGCCATTGGCATTAACGGTCTCCGTAATGTCCCGATGCTTCACCTTACCCACGGCCACACGGGTCACCCCTTCTCCGCCCGAGGAGAACACGCTGATGAGGAGCAGCAATAAAAGCACGATACCAAGGGAGATGATGACCCGTTTCCGCCTGCGTTTGCGTTTTCGATCGGATGATGCCATATCACTGTTGGGCTTCCATGCTCAAGGGCTCTCCCAGATAAAAGCCGAGGACCTTTTGTTTGAAGAGCTTTTCGTACTTCGCCTGGAGCATTTCCGAGCGGGCTTGGGCCAATTGCGTCTTGGCATCAGCATAATCCACCGCATTGATCGCACCGGCCTCAAAACGAGCTTCGGCATAGGAGAAGGACTCCTTCCTCGCTCGAACGGCTTTTTTGGAGGCTCGGTACTTACGACGCGCCGCGATAGCATCCGCATAGGCCTGCTGAATATCCTGGCGGAGTTGATCCCGGGCACTTTCCTTATCCAGGCGGGCTTGTTGAAGGTTGATGCGCGCCTTTTTGATCTGCGTGCTGACGGCCATACGTTGAAAGATAGGGATGCTCAACTGCAAACCGACCGTTTGGTTCAGGTTGTCGCTGAACTGTTCCCAAAAGGGGATCGTGCGCGTTCTTTGATCGATCTTTGGACGAAGGACCGCTTCACCACTGGGTGCGGTCACACCGACCGTGTCATAACCGACCACTTCGGGATCCCCCACCCGCTCCTTTCGCATACCCGAATAACCGGTTCCGTATGAACCGCTCAGGGAAAGGGTAGGGCTTCTTCCTCCCTGGGCAGCGGCCAATTGCTCTTCAGCGCTCCGAATGGAAGCTTCAGCAGCTTTGATAGAAGGCATCCGGTCCGCAGCTTTCCTGAAGATCGAAGCTGGACGCTCATCCAGACTGTCCTGATCCGGCATCCCAGAAGGGGGGGGCTGGATCGAAAAGTTCCTTGCTTCAGCCCCTTGCAACTGGAGGAGTTGGGTCAACCTAAGCTGGTTCAGTTCCAGGTCGTTCCTGGCCTGCGTAACGTTCAGCTTCTCGCTCTCCCACTGGGAGACGACATCCAGAAGCTCCCCCTTGGAGATCTCCCCGGCATCGTGGAGGTCCCGCATTCGTTCCACCTGCATGCGGGAGCGATCGCGCTGCTCTTTTCGAACTTCCAACACCTCCTTGCTGAAAAGGATCTGAAGGTAAGCGGTAGCGATCTGCAAAGCGATATCGTTCTTCGCTTTTTGGACCTGCGCTTTAGCAGCCGTCACCTCGTGCTCCCTTTGTTGGATGGTGTTGTAGCGCTGCATCCCCTGAAAAAGGACGAGTTCGGAACTCAACGAGAAACTGTTGGAGCGCACCCTTCGGGTGACGAACTGGTTGGTGAACTGATCCACACGCTGTCCCCAATTGTATCCGTGATTCCCGAAAGCGTTCAGGTTGGGGAGGAGCTCGTAGTAGGACCGTTTCCGGTCCAGTTCGCTGCTCTTCACGGAGAGCTTCCGCTGACGCACCTGTAGGTTGTTCTCGTGCGCGTATTTCACGCACTCCTGAAGGGACCAGACCTCGGAGCTATCCCCATCATTGCCTGAACCTCCCTGGGCTGATACAAAACTGCCCAAAAGAAGGAACGTAAGGACGCCGATGCCGTTCTTCGAGCGCATAACATGGCTAATATAAGCCAATAGCTTCTCCTTGCATCTGAGGGATTGATGAGTGGTCGTATGATCGGATGGGTAATAGAGCAAGCAGGGACAAGGCGCAACTTGTCCCTGCTCGTTCCTTATCCTGCGTTACGCTAATTAACTCTCAGGCATCCGGATCGTAGGCGAGATTGGGCTGCAGCCAGCGCTCCAT
>CAZIDL010000016.1:0-43537 GCA_964537825.1 uncultured Weeksellaceae bacterium | reverse complement strand
GGAAGCCGCGGTCCCGCATCCAATCATCGTTGTAGATCTTGCCCACGTAGCGGCTTCCATGATCGTGGAAGAGGACCACGACCACATCCTCCGGTTTGAGTTCATCTTTCAGCTGTAGGAGTCCTTGCACGGCGGGTCCCGCAGAATTCCCGACGAAAAGCCCTTCTTCGCGCGAAATGCGACGGGCCATGATGGCGCCGTCCTTGTCCGTCACCTTCTCGAACTTGTCGATGATGTCGAAGTCCACGTTCTCGGGGATCAGATCCTCTCCGATGCCTTCGGTGAGGTAGGCATAGACTTCACTTTCATCGAATTCTCCCGTCTCGTGGTATTTTTTGAGGGCTGAGCCGTAGGAATCGATCCCCCAAACCTTGACGTTCGGGTTCTGCTCTTTCAGGTAGCGCCCTACACCGGAGATCGTGCCGCCTGTGCCAACGCCGACGACGAAGTGCGTTATCCCGCCATCGGTTTGATCCCAGATCTCCGGTCCTGTCGTACGGTAATGCGCTTTGGTGTTCGAAAGGTTGTTGTACTGGTCGATGTAGATCGAGTTCGGGATCTCTTCCGAGAGTTGCCGGGCGACCGAGTAGTAAGAACGGGGGTCTTCAGGAGGAACGGCAGCAGGACAGACGATCACCTCAGCCCCGACGGCGCGAAGAATGTCCATTTTTTCCTTGGACTGTTTATCGCTCAGGGTGCAGATCAGGTGATAGCCTTTCACGATGCAGGCCAGCGCCAATCCCATTCCCGTGTTCCCAGAAGTTCCTTCGATGATGGTCCCCCCCGGAGCGATCTTCCCATCGGCCTCGGCATCTTCCACCATCTGTATCGCGATCCGGTCCTTCACCGAATTACCGGGGTTCATGGTCTCTACCTTGGCCAGAACGGTGCAAGGGAGATCTTTGGTGACCTTGTTCAGTTTGACGAGCGGGGTGTTCCCGATCGTCTCTAGGATGTTGTTGTAGTAGTCCATTCTCAAGCAAAATTAAAGGATCCTGCCGTTCAGTCGTACCTTGCACTCCCCCTATTCAAACCGGATGACGCGGACGGGGCGAATGCGTGTCACGAACCAGGCAGGAAGGATGAGAACGAGGCAGCAGAGGAGGAAGGTACCTGCGTTGAGGGCCAGGATGTGCCAAGTGCGAAAGAGGACAGGAACTGTTGAGACGTAGTAGTTCTCCTCGGAAAGCTCGATCAGACCGGTGGCTTCCTGGAGGTATCCGAGTCCCAGCCCGAGGAGGTCCCCGCCTATCATTCCGATGCCGATCAGGTAAGCGGCATGGTAGAGAAAGACTTTTCCCACGTTCCGGTCGGTCGCACCCATCGCCTTGAGGATCCCGATCGAGCGGGTCCGTTCGAGGATGAGCACGAGGAGGGCCGAGGTCATGTTGATCGCAGCAACGCCGATCATCAGCACGATGACGATGAGGACGTTGATATCGAGCATTTCGAGCCAGCTGAAGATCTCCTGGTTGTTCTCAAGGATGGTGGTCGTTTGGAGTTCGTGCGGGATGTTCTGATAGATGATCCGGTTAAGTTCGCCTAAGGCGGAGAAATCCTCAAGAAGGACTTCGAATCCCCCCGTGTAATATTTTCCGCTTCCCCCTTTAAAGCTGCGTTCGATCCGTACTTCATCCTTGCAAGCGCATTCACCTTTCAGATCGGTCTTTGGAGAGAAGATGACGCGCGTCGTATCCGGGATGGTGCCGGCTTCGTCCTTCAAGACGAGTTGAATGCTCGTGTCGCTCTTGATGCAAAAAGGATGAGGACCGGGATCGTCACCCCAACGGGGAACGCTCCAATCGTAATGGTAGGGTGGGGATCCGTCAAATGCAGCGGCTTTTAGGGTGATTCCTTCCCCTTCGCCACAGGTGTCGCTGATCTTGACCTGAGCTTCCAGCCCCCATCCTTCCACACTCCGTATGTGGTCCATATCAGCGATGAGGAACTTCTTGTCGAATTTTTGGAGCCCGCTCTTGTAGATCCCTTGTACTTTGAATTTCCTGGGGTGGAGTTCAGCATCTCCCTGGATAAGATAAACGAAGAGTTCATCCCCGATGGCGAGCTCAAGATGGTCAGCGATGAAGCGGGATATGAGGATGCCGTTGGACCGTTCTCCGCTCGGCTCCGGGATGCTGCCTTTCTGTAGCTTGTTCTGGAAGAATGCATTGTCATGATCGGGGCCGATGCCTTTGATGACGATCCCTTGAATGTACTCGTCGGTCTGAATAAGACCGGGTTTGTAGGCGAAGCGCTGGATATGACGCACTCCGTCCACCGAATCCAGGCTGGGATAGAAAGGTTGGCGGATCTCGATGGGGTCGCTTCCCATGCTCTCTTGCGAGTCGAAGCTTTCGATCCGTAGGTGGGAGCCAAAACCGATCATCTTGCCACGGATCTCGCTTCGGAAGCCGGTCACGATCCCTACGGAAAGGATCATCACGGCCATCCCGAGGACGATCCCGAGGATGGCGATCCGTATGACGGGGCGTGAGTAGCGGTTCTCCCCGCCACCCCGGATCATCCTTCGGGCGATGTAGAGCTCCGTGTTCATGGGTGAGGAGCAAATCTAAAGGGAAATTAAGGGCGTTCTGTCTTTGCTAGGAAGGTGGAAGCGTGGCCTTCGCTAGGAGGCTCCTTTTTCTCCGTGTCCTCTGTGCCTCCTTTGTGTCCTTCGTGGTTTCATTGCTTAGAGTGCGAAGCCGGAGTTCGGGATTTAACCACAGAGTGAACGGAGAAGGCACAGAGGGCACAGAGGGATCAGGGAGGAACGAATGGACGCCCCTTGATCCAACTTGCCTTTCCTTTGTCCCCATGAACATTCCGCGGAACGCCATCCTCTCGTTCAGTCTTTTGCTATCCCTCTTCATCCTCACCTGCTCCTCCCAAAGGGCTGAAGAGAAGGGGAGGGAAAGTGCTTCCACAACGGGTGCGGACAGCGTGGTTTCACAAGAAACCTCCCTCCGTCTTGGAGCAGAGCGGATGGAGGCATATCTGCCGAAACTGGAAGGAAAGGCGGTGGCGATCGTGGCCAACCCCACCTCGCGGGTCGGAGAGGAGCATTTAGTGGATACGCTCCTGGCCCGCGGGGTGAACGTGAAGCGGATCATGTCGCCCGAACACGGCTTCAGAGGGGATGCTGAGGCGGGGGAGAAGGTGAAAGGGGGAAAGGACCCTGAGACCGGGCTCCCGGTCGTTTCCCTCTACGGGGCTCACAAGAAGCCTACCCCGAATGACCTCGAAGGCATCGACCTCATCCTCTTCGACATTCAGGATGTGGGGGCCCGCTTCTACACCTACATCTCTACCCTCCATTACGTGATGGAGGCGGCCGCTGAAGAAGGGAAGAAGGTGATGGTCCTGGACCGACCGAACCCCAACGGATTCTATGTGGACGGTCCTTTGCTCGATACGGCTTTCAGTTCCTTCATCGGCATGCATCCAGTGCCGATCGTGCACGGGATGACGGTGGGTGAATACGCCCGGATGATCAACGGGGAAGGATGGTTGGAAGGAGGGGTCGAAAGTGAACTGGAGGTAGTCGAGTGTGCGAATTACGAGCACGACGATCGCTACGAGCTCTCGGTGAACCCTTCGCCGAACCTTGCTCAAATGTCCGCCATCTACCTCTATCCGAGCTTGTGCCTTTTTGAAGGGACGGTGGTGAGCGTGGGGCGTGGAACGGAGCGTCCGTTCACCATGATCGGACACCCGGAATTCGAAGGGGGTGATCATCGTTTCGTACCTCGTTCAATTCCAGGGAAAAGCTCGAACCCGAAGCACGAAGGGGATTCCTGTAGAGGCTTTGATCTTTTGGAGACCGGTCGAACGAAGATGAAAGAAAAGGGAAGGGTCTGTTTGAGCTGGCTGATCCGGATGCACGACGCGCTCGGGGATAAGACCGACTTCTTTCACGAAGAGCGCTTCGATCGCCTTGCCGGGACGGATTCCTTAAGGATCATGATCCAAAAGGGGATGAGCGAGGAGGAGATCCGAAGGAGCTGGAAAGAGGAGTTGGAGGCCTTTGAAGAGATGCGGGAAAAGTACCTGTTATACCCCGGATAAAGGGGCGAGCTCAAAGGCTTGAAGATCACTCCTTTTGAACTTTGAGCTTGGAACTTCCCTCGTGGGTTTATCCTTCCCGGCCTGCCGCCTGATCGGCGGCCTCCATCTTCCTACCGGGATAACTGGCGAGCGCTTGTTTGAGGCATTCGATGGCCTCCTTAAGGTGCTCTTCCTTAAGTACATAAGCGATACGGACCTCATCCCGTCCCATTCCTACCGTTGCGTAAAAGCCTTCGGCGGGGGCCATCATCACCGTGCGGCCGTTCCAGTCAAAATCGCTAAGGAGCCATTGACAGAACCGTTCCGCGTCATCCACCGGTAGCCGGGCCATTGCATAAAAAGCCCCTTTGGGACGCGGGCAAAGAACGCCAGGGATCTTGGCCAGCCCATCCACTAAGGTGTCCCTTCGTTTCCCGTACTCGGTACGGAGTTCTTCAAAGTAGCTGTTCGGCGTATCGAGGGCAGCATCCGCAGCTAATTGTCCGAGGGTCGGCGGACTTAAGCGGGCCTGAGCAAATTTAAGGGCATTGCCCAGTACATCCTCGTTCTTCGATATCATGCAACCGACCCTTGCTCCACAGAGGCTGTAACGCTTGGAGACCGAATCGATGAGAACGGTACGATCAGCGATCTCATCCATGTACATGACGGAGAACGGCTCGGCCCCATCGTAGCAGAATTCGCGGTAGACCTCGTCGGCGATCAACCAGAGGTCGTGCTTTTGCACCAGTTCCTTAAGCTTGAGGATATCCTCCTTCTTATAGAGGTGACCCATCGGGTTGGCCGGATTGCAGAGGAGAAAACCTTTGGTCTTCGGAGTGATCCGTTCTTCGAGCTCCTCCAATGGAGGAAGTTCGAAATGTTCTTCGATCCGGGTGGTAACAGGGGATATCTCGATCCCTGAGTCGATGGCAAAGCCGTTGTAATTGGCGTAGAAAGGTTCGGGAACGATCAGCTCATCGCCAGGTCCGAAGCAGGTCTTCATCGTGAAGAGTAAGGCCTCTGAGGCACCGGTCGTGATCAGGATCTGCTCAGGATCGAGCTCGATCCCGTAACCTTGGTAGTATTCCGTTAGCCGCTCCCGGTAGCTCAATTCGCCCGCCGAATCGCTATAGGCTACCGTATCGGGGATGTTGTCGCGCAATTTTTTGCGCACAACCTCAGGGGTTTCGAGATCCGGTTGGCCGATGTTGAGATGATGGACCGTCTTCCCGTCCTTTTTGGCCTGTTGAGCATAAGGGGCCAGGCGGCGGATCGGAGAAGAGGGCATGCGTTGGGCGCGCTCGGATATCGAGGGCATGGGCGAGTAACTTATCGGTTCAAAGATCGAAGATCTGGAGCAAAGATAGGGGCTGCTTTTGCCATCCATGCTTTAGCGAAGCAGTTCGAGGAACTTCGTTTTCGGTCGGGAGCGTTTTTATATTCGGGATTACGAAAACCTCGATCTAAAAAAACGCGGTTATTCCATGGCTTCTTTTATCAAGCCTGAAAGGTCCCATATCAAAACTTACCTCGACCGATTGACCCCTGAGCTCGAGCCCCGTTGGGGCCAATTAAAGCCACCTCATCTTGTTGAGCATCTGATCCGCTCGGTAGAGATCTCACGAGGGGCTGTTGCTCAGGAGGTGCAGGTCCCTGAAAAAAAGCTGGAGGAAATGCGGACCTTTCTCCACAGCGATGAGCCTTTCCCGCAGGGCGTGAGATCCATCAATATGCCGGAAGGGCTTCCTGAACTTCATTATGAGAACATCGAGGATGCCAAGGAGGCTCTATTGGAGGAATGGGATCGTTTCGTCGCCCATTATCGGGAACACCCGAATGATACGGCGATCCATCCGGTCTTCGGGGAATTGGGCAAAGAAGGATGGGAGCAGGTGCACCGCAAGCACTTCACCCACCATTTCCAGCAATTCGGCGTTATCCGGGAAGAAGACCCAGTGGCCTGAAGGAAGGCTTCTATTTAAAAGGTCTTAGCGACCGAAAGGCGGCCTCCAAAGTTTTTGATACTCGTGGACTCTATAAGCCCCGTCAGTCCCATATCACCCCGCAGACCGATCTCAAAACCGTTTTTGATGACGTAGCCGAAGCCGAGTTCCACAGCGAACTCGAATGAGTTGAAGAGATCGTCCACTTCTTGGTCGTTGCTTCCTTTGTAACGTCGGAAGCCGTTGGAAAGGGTCACTGAACCCCGGGATACCTCCTGCTTGGTGGAACGGGTCGCCCCAAGAGTGAAATTGGCTGTAGGGCCGCCCTCCACAAAGATCCCTTTCCCAAGGTGATAGCGCACGATGAGCGGGATGCTCAAGAAGTTCACGTTCATGTAATTAAGGCTGTCCTTGTCGTCTCTGTATCGGTATCCTTCACGGGAATAAAGGATCTCGAGCTTACCGGCGAGGACCTCGGTGACCGGATATTCGAGATATGCCCCAAAATGACCCGCAATTCTGGGGTTTACTTCACCCACGTCCGAGCCGTAAACCGTGTGATAATTCAGACCGGCTTTTACCCCGAGCGAAGGATCTTCACTAAGTACGGAGGGACCCAGTATCGCAGCGCCAGCTGATGTGTCGTTCTCGGCGTCAGAGGTTGTATCCTGCGCGATGCTACCGATACAAAAGAAAAGGGCAAGGATTGCAAGGATGATCTGGCGGGGACTTCCCATGAGGACTCAATTTCTATAGCTCGTTGCGAAAATAGGTGCTTCGAACGGATCGAAAAACATCCTTGGCGTTTCTTTTTCCTTTAAAGCTAGAAGCAGCTGCCTGAGCTTATTGATCATCTGGCGAGCATCTTTCCTTTCAGCAGTCTTTCTCCCGTAAACACCCTTATGATGTAGAGGCCTGAAGCTTGGTCGTCGAGCTTCACCCTTGTTCTGCAAGCCACCATCCTACGTTGGATGACCCTACGCCCCCTACGGTCAAATACCTCGAGAAGGGCTCCCCTTTCGTGGAGTTTTTCCTTAACAGCAACGGTGAACCCTCCCTTGCCCGGTACCGGATGGATAGTGAGGGACTCGTTCTCATCGGGAGAAAGAAGTTGGAACTCCCACCCCTTTCGGGATCGTTTTAAGCTTGTGTCAAGCCCGGTTATATAATAGAAACTCGAACACCCTTTGAAGCTCATCCCTCCTCTCCGGCCTTCGCTCGGTAAGGCCTCTTCTTCCTTCCATTCTCCTTTCACCGGCTCATAGCTCCAACAATCTCCCACGATCGCACCCTGATCGTTCATCCCTCCTACGATGATCAGCTTGCCCCGAAGGCTTAGCATCTTCGTGTAGTTCCGCCCATTTCCCGGAAAGTTCGCGATGTGCTGCCATTGCTCCGTCTCGGGGTCGTATTCGAACAAACTCCGCAGGAAAATCCCCGCTTCATCCACCCCGAAGATCAGGTACCCCTTTCCGTTCATGGAGCATGCCGAAGCCCTCCATCTCCCGCTGAAAGGGATCTTCCCCTTTTGTTCCCATTCCCCCGTTTTGAAATGATAGGCCCAAACCTCTCGCAAAGCATCTTTGCTTTGGTTCTTTCCTCCGACGATATAGGCGCTGCCATCCACCTTAAAGCAAGCGGCCCCGCTTCGTCCTTCGGCAGGTAATGCCTTTCGTTCATCCCATTCGTCGCTCGACGGGTCATAGCTCCATAGGTCCCTTAAATAGGAATCGTTGCTGAGCCCTCCGAAGATGAAACCATGGCTTTCATTGGAGAAAGCCGATGCGTATTGGCGTTCCGCTCCGCTCGGCAAAGGGGAGATCGAGCTCCATTCTTCTCGTTCGAGGTGGAATGCGTAAAGGTCCCTGCTCGGGGTCCATCCCTTTTGAAGCCCGGTCCCGCAATAGGCTTCATTGCCGACCCTGAAACAGACACCATCATCCCTTGCAGTACCCGGGAGGTCTGGTATAGAAACCCACTGCTGAGCGAGTCCCTGGAAAGGAAGAAAGATCACCAGGAGGATAAGGAGGGGGTTCAGCCTTAGCAATGCAAAAAGTCGAGGTCTGATCATGACCGCAAAGGCCGATAGGGTCTTAACGAGGGAAAGAACGGTTCGAGGAACGCGTTTATTTTCACCTTCTATCTGATCCAGGATCCAGGTGATAGATCTTATAGGCCGGTTTTTCCAAAACTTTCTTTCCGAAAGGAGGGACGATCGGTTCAGTAAAGGACTTTTTAAGGACGAGAAGGTATTCGCATCCTTTTCTTATCCGTTCTTCGAGGAAGGCGGGGTCCTGGATCTTTTCATTCGGAGCCAGCCATCCTTTTCGATGGGCAAAGTAGAGAGGGGTGGGATTCTTCCCGCTGTTCACCATAATGAGTTCATTCTGACCGGAAACTTGGTTCAGGTGGGCTTCCAGGTGGATCAGTTCGCGATGATCTTCATCCAACCGAACGGTGTGATAACGATTCGCGATCCCTTCCACAAGGATCGCGCTCAGAAGAAGAACGCCGGCCCAATGCGGTCGAAGCCGGTCCAGAAAATAAGCTGCCGTGAGCGCCATCAAGGGGACGAACGGAGCTATGTAATAATCGTGCTTGGGGAATTGGATACCGGCTTTGAACATGAAAAGCAGGAATACCGGGATCCCTAGGCCCAATGCCAGTAAGAGCTTTCGCTCCTTCCTTATAAGGGCGAGGGCGATACCTCCCAGGTAGCAAAAGAAGCCGATGTATTTCACCGCATCGCTGTAAAAACGTTTCAGAACCTTTGGCCATCGCTCGATGATCTCGTGAAAACCGGTGCCCAGATCCCTGCTCATGGGAAAACTCCAAGCCCCATATGTTTCCACGAGATGGGGTACCCACCAGAAGTACCAAGCGATAACTGGTACCAACATGGTGCCCGATACTACTGCTAGGAGCTTTCTGCGCCCACTACGGTGATGGGAGCTGAAAAAGAGAGGGATGAAAAGCACGAAGAGAAAACCGGCCGGTATCTTCGAAAGGACCCCAAGCGTTCCGAAAAGCCCATATACCAATAGCTCTTTGTGCCCCTTCTCCTTTTCGAGAAAGCGAAGCCCGTGGTAGTAGGCTATCATGACGAGCGAACAGGCAAAGATGTCCGGCATTACCTTCCGGGAATAACTATACCATATCGAGCTAAGTAGGATGAGGGAAGCAAAAAGGGCGATCCGGGAATTGAATAACCTCCCGATCGTTCGGTGGAAGTAGAAGGTCCCGATCGACGCGCTTATTAGAACGATCGCTCGTCCGTACCAATGGGTCCAGCCGAAAAATGAAGCCACGAGGTATATCAGATAGTTCAGGAGGGGGAATTCCATTCCGGATATTCCCGGAGCGTTCCCTGCCATATCAACCCTTGGGAAGAATATATTGGAGCTCTCCTCCAAGAAGTTCCGGGCCACCATGTTCACGATCGATTGCCGCCAGTTGTGGCCGGGTTCGAGGGGTGGGAAAGTGATCCCGTAAAGATGGATCAGAAAGAATAGGGCGATCCAAAAGCGGATATCCCTTAGCCAAAAGGAAAGCTTGGACCGGTGCATAGTAGAGGGTCTTCAGGAAACCGGTGGGGCAAAAAAAGCCCTTTCTAAAATTCCGGAAAGGGTTTTTCCTTTTAGAAAGCTCCCGTAAAGTTGTTCGGAAATGGTTTGCCCCCCCTAGCCTCTCATGAAGATAAGAGCCTTCGCATTCCCGATCTCGTTACTTTGAAGCTTCGAAAGTGCTTGCTTTTTTGATGGGCGCATCGCGAACGATACCGTTCTTTTTCCTGCTGCTTTTCTTTGCAGGTTGTTCCCTGCTGGAACGGGTCATCGTGCACGGAGAAGCTCCTTCGGTCCCGGAGGACAGCGAGCCGCCGGAAGGAGAGGTCGTTGTCGTGAAAGAAGATCATCGTGAGCTTGGCCCGAATCGCTTCCTAAAGAACGATGCGGGGATCTGGGAACTCTATGTAGAAGGTGGTCCCTATGAAAGGGGGAGGGCGATCGGGAAGCTGACCGGGCCGCTTCTTGCTGAACAGGAAATGATCTTCGTGAACCGGATCCGGAAGATGATCCCTTCGAAGAGCTACCTCGAGGTCCTTCGCTACTTCGTGGGTTTTTTTACGCGCCGATTGGACGAGCATGTCGATCAGGATCAACAATTGGAGGTTCTTGGGATCTCGAAGGCCGCATCCTCCCGCTTCGATCACATCGGACCACCCTTCTATCGCATGCTGAATTATCACGGAGCGCACGATATCGGGCATGCTTTGCAGAACATGGAATTGGTCTCGAGTCCGATGGTGGGATGTACCTCCTTTTCCGTGAAAGGATCCGCTTCGGAGGACGGAGAACTTCTTGTAGGAAGGAACTTCGATTTCCACATGGGAGGTCCCTTCTCGAAGAACAAGATGGCAGCCTTTTACCGTCCCGAAGAGGGGCATCCGTTCATGATGGTCACCTGGCCGGGCATGACGGGAGCTGTTTCAGGGATGAACAAAGCTGGGCTCAGCGTAACCCTCAATGCTGCCCGCAGTGATGTCCCAAAACGGGTGGGGACGCCTGTTTCCATTATCGGAAGGGAGATCCTTCAGAACGCTAGCACGATCGAAGAGGCGTACGGGATCGCTGCTCGCTACAAGAGCTTTGTGGCTGAGAGTTTTCACGTAGCCTCTGCCAGGGATGGAGAAAGTGCTGTCATCGAAAAGACCCCTCGGCGGATGAGCCTCTATCGATCCGGAAATGATCGCTTGGTCTGCAGCAATCATTTCCAGAGCGAGGCTTTTCAAGACCGTGAACTTACTGCAAGACACAAAAAGGCCAATCCCACCACCGAACGTTATCGGCGCACTCACCAGCTTTTGGACAGTTTGGTCCCGCTCGGTCCCCGTTCTGCCGCAAGACTCCTTCGTGACAGAAAAGGGCTTGATGGAAAGAATGTGGGCTTGGGTAACGAAAGAGCTCTCAACCAGTTCGTCGCCCATCATTCCATTATTTTCGACCCCATGGAGCGCAAGGTTTGGCTATCAGCCTTCCCCTATCAACTCGGGCGCTACGTGGCTTACGACCTTGATTCCATCTTCGATGGAGGGCTTCCCGAAGGCTCTTTTCGGGCACAGGGTGAGGATATCCCTCCTTCCGAAATGTTGACGAACGGGACTTATAAGCGTTTCAAGCGTTTCAAGGAACTTCGCAAAAAGATCATTTCACGGATCCGTCACGAGGTGGCACCTCTCCCGGATAGTACGTTGGTCGATGACTTCATCGCTTCGAATCCCGAATATTTCGAGGTCTATATGTTGCTCGGTGATCTTTATCGGCAGAAAGGATCCTATGGCAAGGCTGTGGAATTTTATGCCACGGCCTTGAACAAAGCGATCCCTCGATCGTCCCAAAGGGAACACATCAAAGAAGGACTGGAAAAAGCGCTTCGGAATGAAGATTAGTGCCGATCTTTTCGGAGTTTTACGCTCCTGAGATTTTGAGCATGCTACCAGAAATAGAGACCCGTTCAGCGGAGGAGATCAAAGCTTACCAGGAAGAGTTTCTGCGGGAACAGGTCGCCTACAATGTACGGAATTCCCCTTTCTATCAAAAGCTCTTCCGTAACGAAGGGCTTGCTGTAGGGGATATCAAGACCTTGGAGGACCTTAGACGGATCCCTCCGACGAGCAAGGATGAACTTCAGGCCCATGAAGCGGAGTTCCTTTGCGTACCCCGGAAAAGGATCATCGATCATATCACTACTTCCGGTACGCAAGGGGATCCGGTCACTTTTGCTTTGACGGACGGCGATCTCGAACGGCTCGCCTACAATGAAGCGATCTCCTTTGCCTGTTCCGGTTGCGATGCGGATGACCTGCTCCAATTGATGACCACGATGGACCGGCGCTTCATGGCCGGGCTTGCGTATTTCCTCGGAGCTAGGAAGCTCGGAGCTGGTATCGTGCGAGTGGGCTCAGGAGTGCCAGCGCTCCAATGGGACACGATCCAGCGGATGGAACCTACGGTCCTGATAACGGTGCCCTCCTTTCTCTTGAAGATGGTGGAGTACGCGGAAGCTAATGGCATCGATCATCGCCAGAGCAGTGTGGAGAAAGCGATATGCATCGGGGAGCCTTTGCGGGATGCTGAACTTTCCTTCAATTCCCTTGCCCAAAGGGTCAAAGAACGCTGGAACATCGAGCTCTTCTCCACATATGCTTCTACGGAAATGGGGACAGCCTTCAATGAATGTCCCTATGGAAAAGGGGGGCATCATCATCCCGAATTGATCATCACCGAGTTTTTGGATGAAGAAGGAGAACCAGTGGCGGAGGATGAACCCGGAGAGCTCACCGTTACCACCCTCGGTATGGAGGGCATGCCCCTGATGCGCTATCGGACCGGAGACCTTTGTTATCGTTATCGGGAACCCTGTGAATGCGGGAGGAAAACCCTACGGGTCGGGCCAGTGATCGGAAGGAAGCAACAAATGATCAAGTACAAGGGCACGACCTTCTATCCACCCGCCCTCTATGATATCCTCAACGAGTTCTCCAAAGTGCGGAATTACATGGTGGAGGTATTCACGGATAGTACCGGTACCGATGAACTAAGGGTCCACGTGGGGACCGACGAAGGAGGCAAAGAACTGGAAAAGGAGATCCGCGATCATTTCAGGGCCAAATTAAGAGTGGCGCCGACCGTGACCTTCCGCTCGGTAGAGGAGCTCGAAGAGCTTCGTTTTCCCGAGACCAAACGGAAACCCGTTAAATTCATCGATCATCGCAAGGGTCCCAAGAAGCGATCCGACGAAGCGGAAACCTATGGAAATTAGTACGAAGGATCTGGAAGACATAAGGCCGTTCGAAGGCGAAGAGGTGAAGGAGGCCCTGGAGCGGATCAGCGAAGACCCGCGTTTCTTCGACGTCCTGGAACAGCTCTTCCCTGAAGTTCCGCGCGAAAAGGAATTGGAGTTCCTTCGCTCGGACCGGAACACTTACGATTTCCAGCGGGATTTCATGCATAAGGGGATCCGAAGGATCATCGAGCAGAGTTCAGAAGGGCTTTCTTACGAAGGATTTCGATACATCGAGCCCGATCAGCCCTATCTGTTCATCGCCAACCATCGCGATATCTTCCTTGATTCCGGGATCCTCGAGATCCTTCTTTTCGAGCACGGCATCGATACGACCGAGATCACCTTCGGCAACAATCTGATGAAGGATCCGCTGCTTCGGGATGTAGGTAAGGTCAATAAGATGTTCACCGTTTACCGGGAGGGTACCGGAAGAGGGAAGTACGAGAACAGCAAGCGGCTCTCAGCTTATATCAGGCATGCCATTAATGTGAAGCAGAACAGTGTTTGGATCGCACAGCGAGATGGACGGACCAAGAACGGGGACGATCGGACCCATCCGGCCGTGCTTAAGATGCTTTGTTCGAGCGGAAGCGATGATCTGGAGGAGAACCTCAGGGAGTTGAACATCGTTCCCCTCACCATCTCCTACGAGTTCGAACCCTGTGATCGCTACAAGGTGATGGAGCTCTACCACAGCGAATACCTCGGGGAACCCTATACAAAAGGGCCCGAGGAGGATCTGAAGCAGATCGTGGAGGGTGTGACCGGAGCGAAAGGGCATATCCACATGGCCGTGGGAATGCCTCTTTCCGAGGAGATACCGGCTATACTCGGGGCCGGGCATTACAGCGATAAGATCGGGGAGCTCGCTTCCATGATCGATGCGAGCGTTCACGACAACTTCAAACTATGGCCTGGCAATTATTTCGCCTACGATCAACTCTTCACAACGGATAAGTATGTTGATCGCTACGCTGATCATGACAAAGAGCGGTTGGAAGGACGAAAGGAAGAGGTCCTGAACGGGCTGGAAGGGGATCCGAAAGTTCTGGAGAACTATTTCCTGAGGATCTATGCCAACCCCGTGGTCAACAAAGAGAAGCTTTGATCATCCGGGATCGCCTTTTGGCGAATTTCCAAGAGCTCCTCTTGCAAAGAGCTTATGAAACGGATATACCCTAAATTTGGCTGGAACAAAAACGATCGCTATGCAACTACGAACGCTTTGCTTTTTGCTCCTTCTGAATATGATCGGCTTTTCTGCTATTGCTCAGGACCGGTCTGAGATCGTTGAAGATCAGGGTACGAAGACCCAGTGGCTTGGTCTCGATTTCAGTCATTTCAAGATCAAGGGGGAGGACGTAGAGCCTGATAAGCTTCGGGAGTACATGGTCAGTTGGAACAGTCTGATCATCAAAGAGGAGGAGAAATACAAACTCGAAAAGTTCTTCGGTAAGGACAAAGTGGAGAACAACATCGATCCGGTCCTTCAACGGATCGAAAAGCTCGATCCAAAAGAACGTATATCAGAAAGCGTGTCCGGAGAACACAAGATCGAAGAGGGTAAGTTGGAGGAGATCGCCAAGAATTATAAGATGGAAGATCCTGAGGATAAGCTTGGGATCCTCATGGTGATGGAGGAATTCAACAAGATCAAGGAATACGGGAGCATGTGGCTATGCTTCATCGAACTTTCCTCCGGCAAGATCCTCAAGAAGGAACATTTCAAGTCCAAACCCGGAGGGATCGGTTTCCGCAACTATTGGGCGCGCACCTATTACAATGCGATGCGTGAATATCACGAAAAGTGAGCAGCTCGTTTCTCTTCCTTGATATAAGGTTGTTCCGACTTTCCATTCTCCTTAGCCTTCTTTTTTGCTTCACCAGTAGTACGTCGATGGGTCAGGTGAACAAGGAAAGGATCCTGCAAGAGGATGCCGAACTGGCTTGGCTTGGGATGGATTTCACCCGTGCTGAGTTCATCGATGTAAAACCCACTCCTTCCGAGCTCAAGAATGAGTACATTCCTCGTTGGAATGGTCTGTTGGTTTTGGAGTGGTATAAGTTTGACATTGAGGAGTACTTCGCCCCTAATAACGTGAAGGTTCGTTTCAAAAAAACTCTTGAAAGGAATTGGGAGATCGATACTTCGGATCTGAAAAAAGGATCCGATGACGCCGTTAAAAAGCTTACCTGGAATGATGTAGAGGAAATTGCATCAGCGTATGAAGGATATACCGATAAGGCACTGGGTTTGCTGTTCGTGGTGGAACGCTTCGATAAGGATCGAAATTTTGCAGTGATCTGGGTAAGCTTTTTGGATCTCCAAGAAGGGGATTTGATCGTTACTGGCCGTATGACAGGAAAACCGGGTGGTGGGGGTGTGGTCGAATATTGGGGTGAGGCTGTATTCGAGGTCATAGAATTAACTCCTCATGAATTGGATGACTGGATCGAAGATCTGTGATCGGATGAAGAGGAAGGTGCTTTCTGGGTCATGGAGGCTCATCATTCTATCGGCCCTTTTTTGGGTAGGATGTAGCGGCACTTCGGAATTGAAGAAGGGTGATGGAAATCTATCTTATCTCGAGGAAGGTGAGAAGCTAAAGGTCGATTTTGATCAGTCCCATCTGACCATCGGAGAAGACAGGGATCATAGCTTTAACGAAGAAGTTTTCTTGCTGACCCGGTCCAAAGAATATCGGGATTATTGGAAAAGCTGCCGGGATTCCCTTTATTACCCCCGTTTCAATGATATGGTGGAGAAACATCTGAATACCGAAGGGGGGCATGAGCTCAAAATGACCACCGATATTGATGATCCCGACCATTATATCAGGGTGAAAGTCCTGCATATTCAACTCCAAGACTTTAAAAGCATAGCAGGGGCGATGATGGGTTCGGCTTTTGAAGGGAACCAGGCTAAGGTCTTAGTGGATTTCCGGGTCCTTTTTTATAAAAAGGAGGAGGATGAAGATCCTGTGACTGTCATACGCATGGAAGAATTGAGGGGGACCGCTTTGGACTTTTTCAATGAATTCCCCGAGGGGAGTTTCATTCGGGAGTCGTATGCTATACTCGGTCGGAAATTGTCCAAATACATAGGGAAAAGGCTTTGACCATTTCCCTTGAGGATAAGATCTTAAAACCCGAATTGTACCGTTGCACGCACCCCGAACGGGGAAATGTTGGGATGGTCCAGGTGGGTCAAGCGCCATACAGCATCCACCCGGATGAAGGTCAGGATGTTCTCGATGCCCACTGATGCCTCCACATAGGGCTTATTAAAAGGATCCCCTTCAGATTGGATCGTATAGAGCTCCTCCGGAAGCAGCATCTTTTCCCTGTTCGCATCCTTGAAACTTCCGATCAATGCCTTTCCGGAGATCACCGAACGGAACTTCAATCTACGCAAAAGAGGGATCCGGTTGAAGAAGAGCCCTTCGAAATGATGCGTGAGGAAAAGGCTCGCGTATTCATCGCTGACGAACTCGTAATAGTTCATCATGTTGAATGCATCCTGATTGAGGAAATAGGTTTCGTTCCCATCGTGTAATTCCAAGAGGGGATAAGGGAGCGCCCCCCAATACTTTCCCCCTTCTAATCGATATTCAAAAGTCCCCGGATATCCGATCTGTATGCGATGGGATATCCGGCCCACCAGCTTTTGATATCCGTGATCGCTTCCCAGCAGATCCTTGAATCCGTATGTATAGTTCAGGTCGATCAGGGGATAGGTGGATCCGAGGCTGACCCTTCGGTATTTGGTGGTGTAATACTTTTCCTTGAACCCGAAATGGCTGTAAAGCGAGAGCTCCGTTGTACTGATCCCGTTCACTTCTTTTTTGTGACCATTCTCGGTGCTTTTGAGGTATTCCAAACTGCCGCGGGGAGATAGGGTCCGCTTTTGAGCTTCCAGGCGCGTGGAGAGGCCGATGTTCCAAGCCTTGTTGTAGAAGATCCTGAAGCTTTCCAGACTGTTCAATCGATCCGCTTCCCGTCTTCTGAACGTCGAATTCAGAATGTTGTCGGTCCCGAGAAGTTGTCTGCCTGTTCCTAACTGCTGAAGGTCCTTTTGGTATGAGGCTCCCAGAAATTCCCAGGTGGGTTGCCTTTGAAAGAAATATTTCCCCCGAACGGCGTACTTGTAGTTTTCGTCTTTTGTGCCGTAAGCCCCGTAGGCACTCAGGTTCATATCGCCATCGAAGAGCTCGTTCGTTCGGAACCCGAGTCTGAACCGGTTGCCTTCGATCGCATTGAAACTGTACATGCTGAAGAAAGGCCCGATCTCGATCGGGCCGGCCTCAGCATATCCACGGGCCAGGGATCGGGCGACTTTGTAATAGGGCATCTTCTTGATGGAATCCGTCATTTCGAAGACCGCCCGCTCGTTATCGGTCAGTTTTATCGGTCGGTGTTCCTTCCAGTAGGACTCCCCTTTTTCAGTGGAGTCATTATCGCCCGGGCCGATCTTTTGTATGGCGATATCATCCGTGCTCGCGTAAACGCTGTCCGCTCGTTCTTTTCCAAAACTGAACGCATCGTAATAGGTCGCTTTGTGGGCAAAGAATTCTTGCCAACGCAGGTTGTGAGGCACCCGGAAACCTGCTTCCACGTCCACTTCGTTCTCCGTCAACATCCAATACTTTTCTTCGAAACGATCGAACTCCTGCCGGACCTTCAGTTCCTGAACGTAATTGATGTTCGCTCCCTCGGAGATCGCAAGGTCCAGTTTTTTGATAGCAAAAGAGCTGTCCTCGATGTAAAGGTCCCCCTGAAAGGTAAGTTCGCTCTTTCGCTTGGGTTTGACCCGTATCTTGAAGCAAGAGCTGCTGTCCACGGTGACGCTGTCCATTAAATAGTAATTATAAAAAGCGAACCCTCCGTTCGCAACGGGACTTTTGAAGGTCTTTCCGAAGATCCGGATGTTGTTGCGGTAGATCTCGATCTCTTGGTACATGTTCCCCATGTACTTCGTTACGGTTGGGTTCTCGAGGCCTGATGTACGTGTCGCCTTTACGTACTCCTTTTTGGCTTGCGGACGCTCCCGGTAATAGATCTTCGAAACGGCCTCTGATACGAAAATGGGTAAGTAATCCGTAGCTCCGCTGCTATCGACGTTCTCAAAGACGAAGCGAATGGGTTGGAGCCACCATTTCTCCTCTACCCCCGGACGAACCCCCATTCCGATGTTCAAGCGGTTGTAAACTTCATATTCGTAGTAAGGGATCGAAGCCGGCCTGTTCTCGCTCTTATTTTCGATCGTCTTTCTTATGATCGGATGGGCCGGGTTCTCTCGATCCTCAGGGCGGATCTCGATCCCTTTGAATTTCACCCATTTCGGGCTTAGCACGATGTCCCGTTCTTGTTCCTTTCCCGTTTCGATCGCTATCGTACGATTTCTGTACCCGATGAAGGAGATGGTCAGAGAATCCGGTGTTTTGCTGCTCTTGATCTCGTAATGACCACTCTCGTCCGTCGTTGTCCCTTCATTGGAGTTCAGGAAGGAGATGTTAACGTGAGGGAGTGCTTCGCCCGTTGCCGAATCCGTGACCGTTCCACGCACAATGGTTTTCTGTGCATGAAGTTCGAGCGTAAGCAAGCTTACGGCCAGAACGGCCAAAAAGACCGTTCTTCGGGTGGATCCCACGAGAAGCATTAATTTAGGCTTCCAAAAATAGGGAAGATATTCCCTTGCTATTGCTGTCACACCTATGAGGTTTGAAATTATGCCGGGCCAGAAGGGAGGGAGCGGGCCTTTCAAGATGCAGGGACGATGATCCGTATAGGAGCGAGCATATTGGAAGCAAAAGACCTGGCCTCCATTGTAAGAGAAGGGGCGGGCTTTGAGCTCCAAGAGCAGGCCCTCGAGGAGGTCCGGGCGAACTTTGCTTTTCTTCAACGTTTTTCCAAGGACAAAGTGATCTACGGGATCAATACGGGTTTTGGCCCTATGGCCCAATACCGCTTGGAAGATGCCGACATCGTTCAGACCCAGTACAACCTCATTCGGAGTCATGCCATGGGCGTCGGGGACCCTTTGCCTTCCCATCACGTTAAAGCGATGATGGTCGCGCGGCTCAACACCCTGATGAAGGCACGCTCCGGGATCACCGAAGAGCTCGTGCGGACCTTGTCCCAGCTTATCGAAAAGGATATCATTCCCTTCATTCCAGAGCATGGTGGTGTAGGTGCAAGTGGGGACCTTGTCCAATTGGCCCACCTGGGATCGGCGCTTATCGGTGAAGGGAGGGTGATGATCAACGGGGAATGGAAGGATGCGAAAAGGGTCTTTGATGAGGAGGGGATCCGGCCGGTACCCGTTCAGCTCCGGGAAGGACTCGCTATTTTGAACGGGACCTCGGCCATGACCGGTATCGGCTTGATGAACGTGATGGATGCGCATCGGGCTTTGCGCTGGGCTGTGAGCTTCTCTGCCATCATCAACGACATCGTCGCTTCGTACGACGACCATTTCTCAAAAGGCTTGAACCGGGTCAAACTCCATGAAGGACAATCGACGGTGGCGGGTTGGATGCGGGATCTCTTGTCGGACAGTAGGCGTATCCGGCGTCGGGCGGATCACCTTTATCAGGACAGGCCTACAGAAGGGGTGCTCGCTCATAAAGTACAGGAGTACTATTCTCTCCGTTGTGTGCCACAAGTGCTGGGTCCTGTTCTGGACACTCTCTCGCATGCGGAACGGGTTGTCGTGAACGAACTCAATTCCGTGAACGACAACCCCGTGATCGATCACAAAGAGGGGGACGTCTTTCATGGAGGCAATTTCCACGGTGACCAGGTGGCAGTGGAAATGGATAAATTGCGAGCTGGCCTCACGAAGATGTCGATGGTGGTTGAGCGCCAATTGAATTACCTTTTGAACGATCGCTTGAACGACCGCTTTCCACCTTTTCTCAATCGGGGAAGACCTGGTTTCAATTTCGGTATCCAAGGTGCTCAATATACAGCCACCTCGACGGTCGCAGAGAACCAGAACCTGAGCTATCCCATGCATCTTCACAGCATTCCTTCCAACAAGGACAATCAAGACATCGTCAGCATGGGCACTAATGCCGCAATGGCCACCGACCGCGTTCTAAGGAACGTATTCCAGGTGATGGCTGTAACAGGGATGGGTGTTGTTCAGGCAGCTTCCTTCCTCGATGATGAAAAGGAACTCGCTTCGCAAAGTCGTATTGAGCTGGAAAAACTTCGGGAATCGATGCCGGATTTCGTCGAAGACAGATCACGTTACGAGGAGTTGGAGGCTCTCGCTTATCGGCTGCGTGAAGAGGATCCATCTTTAGGTTCAAAGGACGAATGATATACGGAGCAGGATCAGTTTTTATTTTTGTTTAAAAGTCTTGCGTAAAGATCCAACAAAAGGATCTTAAGACCAGAAGACCCCAGATATGGCAGACCTTACAAAATTCGCATTGGTAACAGGAGCTTCCAGAGGTATTGGAAGAGCGGTGAGCGAGCAACTTGCAGAAATGGGATACGCTGTTCTCATCAATTACAGCTCCAACGAAGAGGCTGCTCAGGAAACCCTTCGGCTCATCCGGGAAAAAGGAGGCGATGGAGAATTGCTCGCTTTTGATGTGAGTGATGAGAAGGAGGTTGAAAGGGTCCTCGGTGGGTGGATCGCAGCACGGGAGGATGCAGAATTGGAAGTGCTCGTCAACAATGCTGGCATCAAGGAGGATAACCTTCTGATGTGGATGGAAAAGGATTCCTGGGATAAGGTGTTGAAGGTGAGCCTTGATGGGTTCTACAACCTGACCACCCATTTGCTCAAAGGGATGATGAGCCGGAAATACGGCCGCATCATCAACGTAGTGTCTCTTTCTGGGATTCGTGGAATGGCCGGCCAAGCGAATTATTCCGCTGCGAAGGCCGGTGTGATCGGTGCTACGAAATCCCTTGCCCAGGAGGTGGGGCGACGGCGGATAACGGTGAACGCTGTTGCGCCGGGCTTTATCAAGACCGACATGACGGAGGACATGAACGAAAAGGACTACCGCTCGCTCATTCCTGCCGGACGTTTCGGAGATCCCAAGGAAGTGGCTAGCCTCGTCGGCTTTTTAGCTTCCCCCGGTGCTTCTTATATAACGGGCGAAGTGATCTCCGTCAATGGAGGGCTTTACACCTGATACGGACATGGTATATCTTCGGATCTTTAATACATTTGTCGTAAGTGACTGAAGCATGAACAGAGTCGTCATTACAGGGATGGGAGCTCATTCCTGTTTAGGGAGCGGACTCGATGAAGTGAGAGGTTCCCTTTACAATGGGCGATCAGGGATAATCCTGAGCCAGGAACGTAAAGATATTGGATTCCGTTCCGGCCTTACGGGGGTTGTTGATGAAGCTGATCTGAAGGGAAAGCTGAAACGTCGGCAACGGGTTGGTCTGGGCGAACCCGCTGAATACGCTTATCTTTCAACCATCGAAGCCCTTGAGAACGCTGGAATGGACCAGGAGGTGATCGACCGGAACGAGGTAGGGATCCTCTTCGGGAACGACAGTACCGCCAAATCGGTCATCGAATCGATCGACAAGGTGCGTGAAAAAAAGGATACCACCCTTCTCGGTTCTGGAAAGATCTTCCAGTCCATGAATTCGACGGTGACCATGAACCTGGCCACCATCTTCAAGTTGAAAGGCATTAATTTCACCGTCAGCGGTGCGTGTTCCAGCGGATCACATTCCATCGGCATGGCCTACCTCCTTATCAGAAGCGGTTTGCAAAAAGGTGTTATCGCTGGCGGGGCTCAGGAGATCAATCCGATGGCCATGGGGAGCTTCGATGGGATCGGAGCTTTCTCAGTCCGGGAGGATGAACCGCAAAAAGCTTCCCGTCCTTTCGATAAGGACCGGGACGGGCTTGTCCCTGGTGGAGGAGCTGCTTCTCTTATCCTGGAGGACCGTGACGCTGCCCTCGAACGAGGAGCTCCTATTCTGGGGGAGATCATCGGATACGGTTTCTCGTCGAACGGGGATCATATCTCCCTTCCCAATGTCGAAGGGCCGAGCCGTTCCTTGAGGATGGCCCTTAAAGAGGCGGATATATCTCAGAATAGCGTGGATTATGTGAATGCGCATGCTACTTCCACCGTCGATGGTGATCAATGCGAAGCACAGGCGATCGATCAGGTGTTGGGTCAAAAGAAACCACTAGTGAGCTCGACAAAGTCGATGACCGGGCACGAATGCTGGATGGCCGGAGCGAGCGAAGTGCTCTACAGCATGCTGATGATGCAAAACTCCTTCGTCGCCCCTAACATCAATTTCGAGAACCCTGATGAGGCGACTAAAGCCCTTAATATAGCCGATAAGACGCTTGATAAGAATATCGATCTCTTCATTTCCAATTCTTTTGGCTTCGGAGGGACCAATTCCACACTTGTCGTGAAAAAGCCGGATGAATGACCTATGAGCACCGATGAGTACATAAGATCCGACGGGTCGATCGACCAGGATAAGATCATTCAAAAGATCAATGAATTCTTGATCGAAGAGTTCGAAGTGGAAAAGGATGCGATCCAGCCGGATGCCAATATGCAGGAAGCCCTCGATCTGGATAGCCTCGATTACGTGGACCTGGTAGTGGTCATCGAGGATAACTTTGGTTTCAAAGTTCAGGGAGAGGACCTTCAGCATGTAAGCACCTTTCAGGATTTCTACGACTTCGTTTTCCAACGCCTCCAAAAAGGCGAGACCGAAACGAGGAGCGAAGAGGGCTGAGAATGACCCGATGGAGAGGCCAGGCCCGGGGAGGGGCGCTAGGCCACAGGATCTTCCTCTTCGTCCTCAAGCGTTTCGGCTTGAGCCCTGCTTATTTTCTCCTGCGCTTCGTCACCCTTTATTTCTGTTTTTTCTCAAAAGGATCCCGGCGTTCCACGTATTATTACTTCCGCCACATCCACGGATATTCCCGCATCCGTTCGTTGATTTCCATCTACCGGAATTATTACGCCTTCGGGCAGACCATGCTCGATAAATATGCCCTCCTTGGAGGTGTTGCGGATGGAAAGTTCTCCTACGAACACGAGAACGGATACTACCTCAACGAAATGGTCCAAAAAGGGGAGGGAGGGATCCTGCTAAGTGCGCATCTCGGTAATTGGGATATGGCAGGTCATCTTCTGAAACGCTTCGAAGGGCGTATCAACGTGGTGATGTACGAGAACGAGAAGCAGCGTATCAAAGAAGTGCTCGAGCCGATACTTGGGGAACGGAGCTTTAATATCATCGGAGTGGGGGAAGGAATGGAACATCTGGTCGAGATCAGGGAAGCATTGGCAAGGGGAGAGTTCGTCTGCATGCACGCTGACCGTTACAGGGAGGGAGTGAAAACTGTGGACACGGACCTGATGGGAAAGCCGACCCGGCTTCCCCTTGGTCCCTTTATGCTCGCAACGAAGCTCGGAGCACCCGTTTGCTTTGTTTTCGCCTGTAAGGACAGTACCTGGCATTATCACTTTTACAGCAGTTCACCCCGTAAGTACGAATCTCGTCGTGGGCTTTCTCAGGAAAAGGCGATCGAGCCTGTTCTTTTGGATTACATAGATGATTTGGAGTCTTTTATGAAGGCTTATCCGACCCAATGGTACAACTTCTTTCCCTTTTGGCTGGAGGAACTTCCTTCTTCTGAAACCGAGCTCGAGGAGGAACCCGAAGCCGAACCTGACAAAGCCTAGAGCATGATCCGAGTCCTCGCTGTTCATTATACCCAAAGCGGTCAGCTTAAGGAGGTCGTTGATTCCGTGACCGCTCCGCTCGAGGAGGCGGAGGAGATCGATGTCCACCATGAGCGTATCCAACCTGACCCCGATTTTCCCTTTCCCTGGAAAGCCATCGATTTTTTCGATGCCTTTCCCGAGTCGGTAAGGGAGATCCCCTGTGCCCTAAGGCCTTTCTCCTTCGATCCGGAAACGTCCTACGATCTGATCCTTCTCTTTTACCAGCCCTGGTTCCTATCTCCTTCTATTCCTATCACGAGTTTCCTCAAGAGCGAGCCTGCTCAGAAAGTGATGAAGGACACACCAGTGGTGACGGTGAGTGCTTCTCGGAATATGTGGATCAGCGCCCAGGAAAAGATCAAAGGTCTGATAGCAGCCAATGAAGGACACTTAGTGGGAAACGTCGCATTGGTTGACCCTCATTCCAATCTGGTCAGTCTCGTCACCATCCTTGCCTGGATGTTGAAAGGGAAACGAGAAGGCTTTATGGGCATTTTCCCCCGATCGGGTGTTCCAAGGGAAGAGGTTCGGCACGCCGCTTTTTACGGGGAAGAGATCCGGGATAAGCTCCGCGAGAACATCGAAGAACTGGATCAGGAAAGGCTCAATGAACTCGGAGCTGTACGTATCGTCCCCAACCTTATGGTCCTCGAAAAACGGGGGGCTAAGGCTTTCAAAGCTTTTTCGGGTTTTATCCGGAAAAAAGGAGCTCCGGGAGATCCCGGGCGAAAAGGGCGGCTCAGGCTTTTTGCAGCTTGTCTTTTTCCTGGGATCTTCATCCTGTCCCCGATCACGATGCTTTCAACTTACCTGATCATCCTCTTCCGTCGGAAGAAGATCCGTCGGGATGTAGCGTATCACGCTGGAGTTAGTTCATAGGATCGCCTAAAGGAGTTCCTTATGGTGCCCAAGAGGGACCGTTTCCTCTACCTTTATAGGATGCTCATCTTCGTGAAACAATTGTAAGCTATGGAAGCAGCCCTCGCATCCTACGAAGAGCTTCACAAGTACATGCCTCAACGTCCGCCCATGGTGATGGTGGACCATCTTCTCCAAAATGATGAAAAGGAGAGCAGGAGCTGTTTCACGGTCAAAGAAGAGCAGCTCTTTCTAGAAGAGGGGCGCTTCAGGGAGGCCGGTTTGGTGGAGAACATCGCCCAGACAGCAGCAGCTGGGGTCGGATACCACTTCATCGAAGAAAGAGGGGAGGGAGATGAACCCCCGCTCGGTTTCATCGCTTCGGTCAAGGATCTGAAGGTCCACGAACTCCCTTTGATAGGGGACGAGCTTCTTACAAAGGTCCGTGTGAAGCAGGAGGTGGTACAGGTGACCATCATCCAGGCAGAAGTTCGGAAGGGGGAGACCCTTCTTTTGGAATGTGAGATGCGGATCCATCTCCCTGAAGAAAGCTCTTCTGGGGAAGGCCCATGACCGTTCGTAGCTTCCTATCTTTGGGGTAATAGCTGCATTCAGAGCTTTTATAGCATGATGGAAGGTTCCGATGAGCGGAAAGAAAAAGAGGAGGAGCGGAACCTTGTTCTTTTCGATCACGGTCCTGAAGGTCAGAAATGTTCCATGATCGGGATCCCGGCGGAGGGTCGAGGTCGGGGATCTTCGGAAATGCGTTTGGACCAATAAGTATATGCAGCAGGGATATTGCATCGTGACCGAGGGATTGAGCGTGGTCTACCGCAAGGGAGGGAAACGGGCGGTGAACGGTCTTGACTTGAAAGTTCCTGAAAGGACGGTCTTTGGCATCCTAGGACCGAACGGAGCCGGCAAGACGAGTCTTTTGAGCGTTCTTTGCGGGGTGCGGCGGCCGAGTGAGGGAAGGGTTTGCGTGCTCGATCATGAACTACCCGCTGAAAAAGAAGCCCTTAAAGCCCGTATCGGAGTGGTTCCACAGGAGATCGCGCTCCATCACAGCCTTAGCGTGCGGGAGAACCTGAATTATCTGGGTAAAATGCATTCCATCCCACGTGAGATCCTTCGGGAACGAGTTGAGGACCTGCTCGGAGCTTTTCGGCTTGAAGAGAAGGCAGATGAGCGGGTGGCAAGGCTCTCCGGCGGCATGAAGCGAAGGGTCAACCTCATGGCCGGCCTTTTACATCGGCCGGAGCTCCTTTTCCTTGACGAGCCCACAACCGGGATCGATGTTCACTCGAAGGGAATGATCCTGGACCATTTGAAAAAAGAAAAGGAGGGAGGGATGGCTATACTCTATACGTCCCACGACTTGGAAGAGGCTCAGGAACTTTGCGAACGGATCGCGGTAATGGATGAGGGAAGGATCGTGAAGGAAGCCGGGGCAGAAGAGCTGGTCGGGGATGTTCCCCTTACCGGGGACAGCCTTCGTAAGCTTTTGATGTCCCTTACGGCTGCTGGTGCCGAAAATCCGGCTACATGAAGAAGTTCCGGGCAACCGTCCATAAGGAGCTTCTTCTCCTTTTTCGGGACAAAGAAGGGATCTTGCTGCTCTTCCTAATGCCGATGATCCTCATCATCGTAATGGCCCTCATCCAGCATGGCCCCTTTCAGGAGTATCGTGAACGCAGTATCCCCCTTCTCTTCGTCGATAAGGATGGGGATAGTCTGGGAACGGCCTTTGGGAATACCCTTGAACGCTCCGAGGCCTTTCAAATGCACCGGCCGTCCGAAGGAAGGCTTCCCGGGATCAGGCGGATCAAGAGCACTGTTCGTAAGGGTGACATCAAGTTCGCTTTGCTGATAAAGGAAGGGGCGACTCAAAAACTCGATTCCCTTGCTTCGAGGAGGGTGGAGAAGCTTTTGGGAATGCGTTCGGATACGGGGACTGTGAGCGATAAGGGCAAGGTCCCGATCTTTCTCTATTTCGACCCTGTGACCAAGCCTTCTTTCAAATCTAGCGTACGGCATTTTGTGGACCGCTTTGTTTCGGACCATGGAGCAAGGAGTTTGATGGGTGCCCTCCGGAAAGAACTCCAGGCGCGATTTTCCGATGCAGGGATCGGAAAGATCGGAAAGGAGCGCGAAGAACTCTTTCGCGTTCACGAAGCACCGGCCGGGGATCAACCGGACCTGCCTGAGCTTAATTCGGTGCAGCATAACGTACCGGCTTGGACGGTTTTCGGGATCTTTTTCATCGTTGTCACCATTGCTGGTAACATGATCCGCGAACGGAACGATGGGAGTGCCTTTCGGGTGAAAACCCTGCCGAACGCGACTTTACCGACCATCACGGGAAAGGTCAACGCATATCTTCTCGTGAGCGTCCTTCAATGTGCCCTAATGCTCCTGGTCGGGATCTTCGTGCTCCCCCTTTTCGGACTCTCGGCCTTCGATCCGGGCAAGGACCTTTTGGGCATTTTTCTCGTAGCGCTCATTACAGGTTTTGCCGCTACCGGTTTCGGGGTTTTTGTGGGGAGTGCTTTTTCCACCCAACAACAGGCTACCGGTTTCAGCGCCGTTACGATCGTGCTCTTAGCTGCTGTTGGAGGGATCTGGGTCCCTTTATACGTGATGCCGGAGAGTATGCAACAGATCGGAAAAGCATCTCCCCTTCATTGGGGATTGGATGCTTTTAATGCTATCTTCATTCGAAATTCTGGTGTAAAAGGTGCCGGGGGCGGTTTGCTGAAGCTCTTCATTACAGGGGTCGTAATGATGGGGGCCGCTCATTTTCTCGAAGAACGTCGTACGCCTTGAATAAAGCTCGCAAAAGATCCGCTGTAAGGGAAGGTCGGGAAGTGTTGAGCACTCGGGTCACGGTACCGGTCCGTTTCAGTGAGGTGGACAGTATGGGACTGGTCTGGCACGGCCATTTCATCCGCTTTTTCGAAGATGCACGTGAAGCTTTCGGAGAAGCGTTCGGAATGGGATACATGGACGTATATCGGAAAGGAGGGCTTGCCATCCCGGTGGTTGATATCGATTGTCAGTATAAAACTCCGGTCACGTATGAGGACAGTGTGACCGTGGAAGTGGCCCTTATCGAGAATGTAGGTGCTAAGATCCAGCATAATTACCGCGTCTATCGCGATTCCGATGGGGCTCTTGCTGCCACCGGGACTTCCACCCAGGTATTTATGGACCCTCATAATGGAGAGCTCTGCTTGACCGTTCCTGAATTCTACCTCGAATGGAAGCGTGAACAGGGGTTGATCGATGAAGGGTGAAACAGGACAACGGCCGATCCGTATCTTATCCGAGAGTGCCGTCTCCCCGTTGGGGACCACGCTCGAAGAACACCTGAGGACCTTAAGGAAAGGGGGAACGGGCATTTCCCGCATCGAAGACCCGAACTTGGCCGAAACGCCTTTTTACGGTGGAATGGTCGACCGTGACCGGGTCGATCGTGAATGCCCGGCTGATCCGGAAGAACATCCCCTCTTCGAACGCCTTTGCATCCTGGCCGCTGAGAGGGCTATCGAAGGTGCTGGCATCGATCCGTCGGACCCTTCGACCCTTTTCATGATCACTACCACCAAAGGGAACATTGACCTTTTGAGTTCAAAGCCAGATGCTGGAAAGGGCAGGGAATATCTTGCTGAAGCTGCAAAGGGTGTTGTTGAGCATTGGAACAGGAAGGACCGTCCTTGGGTTTTGTCGAACGCTTGTATTTCCGGTGTTCTGGCGATAGATACGGCAGCTGACCTCCTGCGGAGGGGACGCTATCAGCGGGCTGTGGTCTTGGGTGGGGATATCCTTTCTGCTTTCACCGTTTCGGGTTTTCAGGCTTTTCTTGCCCTTTCTCCCGCCCCGTGTCGCCCTTATGATGAAGGCCGAGAAGGCCTCAATCTCGGGGAAGGAGCGGCGGCTGTTGTGCTCGAGGCACTTGGTGAAGAGGATCGGAAGGAGGAAGGTCTTTATGTAATGGCGGGAGCTTCCAGCAACGATGCCAATCACATTTCAGGTCCCTCACGTACGGGAGAAGGTCTTGCACAGGCGATCGAAAGAAGCCTGACCCTGAGCGGGATCGATGCTTGGGCGGTGGATCATTTGAACGCCCATGGCACGGCCACCCCCTACAATGATGAAATGGAGGCCAAGGCTTTCAATCGTTCCGGCTTAAGCAAGACACCTATGAACAGTTTCAAAGGTGCTCTTGGGCATAGCCTTGGTGCTGCAGGGGTCGTGGAGAGTTCGATCGTGCTGGCTTGCATGCGGAGTGGGGAACTCCTTCCTTCGGTCGGATATTCGGATCATGGGGTGTCCTTGCCTTTGAACATCATCCGGGATGGGGAGAAGCGAGGAATGAACACCTGTCTTAAGACCAGTTCTGGCTTCGGGGGTTGCAATGCCGCTCTTTTGTTCCAGCGAATATGAAGCTCGGGATCTCGCATATAGCTCACTTCGATAGGGAAGGATTGAAAAGGGACGGGGACTCCATGGTCCGAGCCGATGGGAACGATGACTTTGCTTCCTTGGTCCGGATAGCCTATCAGGAGCTCGGCAGCGTTCATCGGAAGTTCTACAAGATGGATGACCTTTGTAAAGCGGCATTTATAGGGAGTGAGGCATTGATCGGAGCTTCTGGACTGACGGAACGTTATTCCGGGGACCGCATCGGTATCGTTCTGGCCAATGCGGTTTCGAGCCTCGATACCGATCGGGTTCATCAACGATCGGTGGAGGACCCTGAAGCTTATCCTCCGAGCCCGGCGGTTTTCGTTTATACCCTCCCCAATATCGCCATTGGCGAGATCTGTATTCGGCACGGGATCACGGGTGAGAATGCTTTTTTTATCTTTGACGGATTCGTGCCGGGGCCCTTGAAAGAACGGGTGGAGGATCTTGTGATCCTGGATAAGATCGATGCATGCATAGCTGGATGGCTGGAAAAGGACGGAGAGGATCACTATACGTGCTTCTATTCCGTGGAAAAGGAGGATCAAGCTGTTTCAAAGGCCTTAATGCCCCATACAGAAGCCAATATTCAAAAAGCGTTCGACCAAAAAGCACCCAGGTGAAATGAGCGACCTCAGGGAACAATTGAAGGAGCAGATCATCGAGCAACTGAACCTCGAGGACGTGTCGAGCGAAGAGATCGGAACGGAGGATCCCCTCTTCGGGGAAGGGCTCGGACTTGACTCCATCGATGCGCTCGAACTGATCGTTCTGCTCGAAAAAGAGTACGGGATCAAGATCCAGGATCCGGAGAAGAGCAAAAAGATCCTTTATTCGGTGAATACCATGGCCGATTTCATCGAGGAGAACAGGAGTTCGGATGCCTGAAGCGGTCTACATTACAGGCCTTGGTGCTATATCCGCTATCGGAGAGGGCGTTGCGGAAACACGCGTTTCTCTTCATGAGGAAAGTTCTGGTATCGGAGCTATCCATCTTCTGAACACCATCCATAAGGATGAGATCCCGGCCGCCGAAGTCCCTGTCAACGACGAGCTTCTCCTTGAAAAGGTCGGGGGAAGCGATCCCACCCGCTATTCCCGATCCACTCTTTTGGGCAGCCTGGCAGCTCAAGAAGCTCTCGAGGCAGCTGATCTTCAGGGTGCTGATCATTCCCGGACCGGTCTCATCTCTGCCACTACTACCGGTGGAATGCGCCATACCGAAAGCTTTTACCGTGATTACCTTGCTAACGATTCGAAGAACGCTTATATCGATCGCCACGATTGTGGGGATAGTACGGAACAGATCGCCGAAGAGCTCGGGATCGATGGGTTTCTCACCACGATCAATACAGCTTGTTCTTCCTCCGGCAATTCGATCATGTTAGGGGCAAGGATGATCCGCATGGGATTGTTGGACCGTGCAGTTGCAGGAGGAACAGATGCATTGGCGAAATTCACCCTCAATGGCTTCAACACGCTGTTGATCCTGGATCGGGAGCACTGCAAACCTTTCGACAATGAGCGGAAAGGGCTGAATCTTGGGGAAGGAGCAGGCTTTGTGGTACTGGAGCGCGAAGGTTTGCTCGAAGGATCCGGCAAGGAACCGCTCGCTGGCCTCGTCGGCTATGGGAACAGCAATGATGCTTACCATCAGACCGCCTCTTCACCTGAAGGGGAAGGGGCTTTCCGGGCGATGGAAAAAGCGCTTGCCATGAGCGGCGTTGGCCCGGAGGAGATCGACCATGTGAACGCCCACGGTACCGGAACTCCCAATAACGACCTTTCTGAAGGTAAGGCTCTTCAAAAGACCTTCGGGAAAGGAAAGGTCCCCCCTTTCAGTTCTACCAAAGGATATACGGGGCATACGCTCGGGGCTTCCGGGGGATTGGAAGCGGTATTTTCCGTTATGGCCATCCAGGAAGGAAGGATCTATCCCAATCTGAACTATTCCCAAAGGATGGAGGAGCTTGAGCTCGAGCCGCGATCCGAAACCCGGGAAGGACAGGAATTACGTTACGTGCTTTCCAATTCATTCGGCTTCGGGGGGAACAATTCGAGCCTCATCTTTGCCAAGTGCTGACATGGAGGTATGCATCCAGGGAACCGGTAGCATTTCCCCGCAAGGGACCCACCAGGAAAAACCCTTCCTTCAGGAGCCGCGTGACTTCGATGGAGCCCTCCTGAGATCGGAAGAGCCTACCTATAAGGAATTCGTGCCCCCTCGCGAGGCTCGACGCATGAGCCGCCTTGTGAAGATGGGGCTCAGTGCTGCACGCATGAGCCTTGACCGCTCTGGTCTGGAGAGTCCTGAAGCTATCGTTACCGGTACTGGTCTTGGATGCATGGAAGAAACGGAGAAGTTCCTCCTTTCCATGATCGATGAGAATGAGCAACTTCTCAATCCGAGCCCGTTCATACGCTCCACCCATAATTCCATCGGCGGACAACTTGCGATCAGCTTGGGCTGTACGGGCTATAACCATACGTACGTTCATCGAGGGCTTTCCTTCCCGAGTGCTATCATGGACGGCAGTATGCTGTTGGGTGAAGGGGAGCTCCAGAACGTGCTCGTGGGTGGTTTCGATGAGATGACCGATAGGCATTTCCACGTCACCGGTAAAACCGGCAAGTGGAAAATGGATCCCATAAGGAACACCGAGCTTTTCCAAAGTGGAACTCCCGGGAGTATTGCCGGGGAAGGCGCCCAATTCTTCCTTCTTTCAGGGGAGCGGAATGCCAAAACGAGAGCTGTCCTCAAAGGCGTTTCCCTTTTTTACGATCCTGATGCCCAACAGCTCGATGCCTGGATCGAGCGCTTTCTGAAAGAGCACGGGGTTGAGCCCGCGGATGTCGATGCCGTTCTCTATGGCTTTTCAGGAGATGTGGAGAGCGACCCCACCTATTTCCGCATTAGGGAGGAGCATTTCCCGAATGCCCTTCCTTTGGCCTATAAACACCTTTACGGGGAATCCTATACGGCCGATTCGTTCGGCCTATGGGCAGCTACCGAATCGATCTCCCGAAAACAGGTTCCCGAAGCGCTTCGGTTCGACACCACAAGATCCGATGAAGCACCCCGAACAGTACTCGTTTACGATCATTTCTTCAACAAGGACCACGCTCTATACCTGCTCACGGAATGACACCGCATCGCTGGACCACGATGCTCCTCCTGGCCGTTCTTTCCTTGCTGCTCGCATTGGATCTGGCCTATGAGGTACCATGGTGGAGTTATCTGCTCCCGCTGCTAGTCTACCTCGGGATCACGGTTATCGGTTCGACGTATATCGATTCCGGTCATCATATGGAGGTCCACTGCCATGGAGCCCGGGATCGCAAGCAGGTCGGCCTTAGTTTCGATGATGGGCCGCACCCGGAGATAACACCCCAAGTCCTGGATATTCTTCAGAAACGGGGTGTGAAAGCGGCCTTCTTTTTGATCGGAGAACGCGTGGAAGCCCATCCCGAGCTCGTTGAACGCATCCATCGGGAAGGACATCTTATCGGGAACCATTCATGGGGACATGGCTTCTTTTTCGACCTTTTACCGGTCAAGCGCATGACCCGGGAACTCACTCGAACCTCGGAGCTGATCGCTTCGATCACAGGGGTCTATCCGACCGCGTTCCGCCCGCCCTATGGAGTGACCAATCCCATGCTTCGGAAAGCTGTGGAAAGGTCCGATGCCATTCCTGTCGGATGGGATGTTCGCTCTTTCGATACCTCGAAAAGCGAAGAAGCGAGCGTGGAGCGGGTGCTCGAACGCGTGCGCCCCGGATCCATCATCCTCCTCCACGATACGCACCAAAAGGTGCTAGGGGTCTTGCCGCGTTTGCTCGATGGTCTTCAGGAGGAAGGCCATGCTTGCGTTCGGATCGATCAGCTCCTCCAAAAGGACTTCCAAGATGAGGTTTCAGCTGCTTAGTTTTTTTCTGCTCCTGACCCTGCCCTGCTCGCTCTTTTCGCAGGTGCCTGCTTCCTTCCGGGAACTTGGGGATCCCTCCAGGTTCAAAAAGATGGCGAAGGAAAGAGCGGACACAGTACATACGCTTCAAAGCCGATTCGACCAGGTAAAGGATATGAGTTTTATGGAGAAGAAGGTGACGAGCCATGGGCGTTTCTTTTTCAAAAAACCCAACAATGTCCGATGGGAGTACACCGATCCCTTCGAACACCTGATCCTGATCCGGGGTGATAAGCTGATCGTGAAGGGAGAGAAGGAAAAGGACTCCTACGACATGGGGTCCAACGAAATGTTCCAAAAGATGAACGAGCTGATCGTGAGCAGTGTAAGAGGACAGGTATTCGATAACCCTGACTTTGAGAAACGCTACTTCCAGAACGAAGGTCAATACCTGGTGCTCCTCGAGCCCAAGGACAAGAGCATGAAGGAGTTCTTCGAACAAATGAGGCTCTATTTCTCCAAACGGGAGCATGAGGTCAAGAAAGTGGAGATGCTCGGAGCTTCCGGAGATTCCACCATCATCACCTTCGAGAACAAAAGGATCAATGTCCCCATCTCTAAGAGCACTTTCCGCTCGGCTCCTTGAGCTTTCTCTGATCCTCTTATTGGCCTGTTCTCCTTATCGGGATCTTGCGGTGACCGATACGAAGTCCTTTGCGGATAGCAAGTTGGCTCGGATCTACCAAGGGGTTGCTGAAGGCCAGGTCCATCGGGCAGAGGTCGAGATTTACGGACGATATTTCACCGGACTTCTTGTCATAAAAGCTCATGCAGCGCGCGAGTACCGGGTGGTCTTCATGTCCGAGATGGGGGTGAAGTTCTTCGACTTGCTCTTCAAGAAAGATTCCTTCGAATTGAAGCATTGCATGGATAAACTGGACCGTAAGGTCGTGATGTCGCGGATCCGGAAGGATCTGCGCTTGCTGCTGATGCCATCGATCGAGGATGAGCAGGAAGGCAAGTGCTTGGAGCGAAAGCCCGGGAGCATCTGGAAGTTCGATGGGGGAAAGGATGGGACCTTTTATTACCATCTTCGTAATGAGCAGCTGGAGAAGGGAGAGCTCGTGGACGGCATGATGAAGAAGAAAAAGGTGGTTATGCGGCTCTCATGGAAGAAGTCTGAAGAACTCCCCGAGCAGATCGTCTTTGAACATCAGAACATCGAGCTTCAGTGGCGTCTAAAGCAAGTGAGGGAGCAATGATGAGCTCCCTAACACCTAACAGAGGAAGGGACCGATAAGCTATTATGCCAGGTGCTTTGTCATCCGGAAGCTCATGGGTACCTGGGAGCTGCTCGGTTCATGGCTGCTCAGTGCTCTCCCTATTTCTTTTACTTTGCAACCATGCTGAAAGAGCGTCTCTATCGCATAACGGCCCAGGATCATAGCGAGGGAGAAGCTTCCTTTACGATCGCTTTGGATCCCGAGGACCCTGTTTTTCAAGGGCATTTTCCAGGCCAGCCCGTGTTACCCGGAGCTTGTATGATGGAGGTCGGCCGGGAGTTGTTGGGAGAGCTCTATGGAACTTCTTTCGAACTGCAGTATGCCAAGAACATGAAGATCCCCGCGATGGTGGATCCTCAAAGCACACCTGACTTAACGGTCGGGATGAGCTATAAGCAGCAAGAAGGGACCGGAGGGGTCGAGCTCAAATACGACATTTCCGCAGGGGGAACGATCTTTTTTAAGTTCTCGGGGATTTTCAGAGCAAGTGGGTCCTGAATTCTAGTGGTCCGTTCTGGATAAAAAAAGCCCCCGTCATCATTTTTGATGAAGGGGGCTTTGAGGAGAACATCCTTTACAGGTGCTTTTAGGATCAAGCCTCTTCTGATTCTGCGATCTCTTCCTTGATCCAGGTCTTGGTTTCTTCCATGACCTTATCCGTCGCTTCGACACAGAGCGGCTGGATCTTGCTGGGATCCGGGATGCCCTGGTTCAGGATCACCTTCATATCTCCGTCAGATCGGGCCGATTTCCTGACATCCATGATCTTCACGCCCTTTTTGTTGGTCAGGATCATCCTTAGGTTCGCCTTGATCTTTCCTTTGCTGACCCCTGGGATCATGGACTCTTCTTTCTTCAGGTCATAGGACAAAGCGATCATGAGCATCCCATCAGCATCGCTCGGCATGGCCTGAAAGAACTTTTTCCGTTTATCCTGGGAGGATGCGAAGCTCTTCGGGTGATAGGAAAGGTACCCGTCCTTTTGGAGGAAATGCTTGGCGCTCTTCTTGAAATTCTCCTCCTTATCCTTGTTGTCGTAAACCTGAAACTTCTTATACCGATCGGGACCAAGGACTTTCTGTTCGTTCATCAGGTCGAAGGGGAAGAACTCGCTGTATTCATTGAAGACCTTCTTGTGGAGTTTCTGGCGCACAGGTTCGAGGTCGAATTTATCGCTAGCGGCCAGCCTTTGGATGATCTTGACTCCCGCTCCGAACTCGTTATCGAAATCGATGTACTTATCGACACCGATCAAAGAAACGGCCACCTTATCCGTTTTTTGAACAGCTGCTACATCCATGGAAGAGCAAGCGTTCAGCAGAAAGGCACCCCCTCCTAGAAAGATAGCACAGAGGATCTTGATCCTTTTTCCTTTGTGAGCTTGAGGTCGACCCTTCGTCCTTGGATCACCCAACTGAGGTAGTAAAAATGAAAGCATTGCTTCGGTTTTTTCGGGTTTCGGTTACAAGAATAAATAAAATCCAAGGAATCTTCTAGCTGCTTTTTGCCCCTTTCGAACGGTCTTTCCAAGGATGCGTTAGCGGATGCGTTACCTTCGGGTTCTCAACTATGGCAGCAGGACAGGAACATAAAACGCGTTTTCGCCATTGGAACTGCTGCGTGCTCGTACCCACCTATAACAACGCTGCCTCCTTGCCTGATCTCCTCCAGGAACTGATGTTCTATTGCGATGACCTGCTCGTCGTGGATGATGGGTCGACCGATGAAACGCCTGATGTTCTGGGGGCATTTCCCGACATCGATCTTCTTCGCTTTTCCGAGAATCAAGGAAAGGGAAAAGCCTTGCAAGCGGGTTTCAGAAGGGCACGTGAAAGGGGTTTCTCTTATGCGATCACGATGGATGCGGACGGCCAGCACGCTGCTGCTGACCTTCCCGGCTTTCTCGACGAGCTTGCCCGAGAACCTGGAGCATTGATCGTAGGTGCTCGGAACATGGACCGAGAAGAAGTTCCGGGTGGCAGCAGTTTTGGGAACCGTTTCTCCAACTTCTGGTATTGGGTCGAAACCGGTATCAAGCTCCCCGACACCCAATCCGGTTATCGCCTTTATCCATTGCTGCCTTTGGAGAAGCTTCGCTTTTTCACGAGCAAGTACGAATTCGAGATCGAAGTTTTGGTGAAAGCTGCCTGGAACGGGATCCCGGTGCGTAGCGTACCGGTCAACGTTCATTACGCCCCGGAGGGGGAACGCGTCTCCCATTTCCGTCCGTTCTGGGATTTCTTACGCATTTCCCTCTTGAACAGCTATCTGGTCCTCGTTGCGCTTTTGTATCAGCGGCATCGAATGATGATCCGGAAATGGCGGGGAAAGAATTGGCGGGAACTTTTCAGGGAGTATTTGTTGAGTCCTGAAGAATCCTTTCGCAAACGGTCTTTTTCGGTGGGTTTTGGGGTCTTTATGGGGATCGTGCCGATCTGGGGTTATCAGTTCGCTTCAGCTCTTTTCCTGGCCCATCTGATGAGGTTGAACAAGATGTTGGTTGGGTTGGCCGCGCAGATCAGCATTCCACCCATGATCCCGTTCATTCTTTATGGAAGTTTCTTGATGGGGGATCTTGTTCTTCCCGGTGAAGGGCCTAGCTTCGAAGAGCTTTCTGCACTCACGCTCGAGAGCATCGGAAAAGGCCTTTATCAATATCTGATCGGGAGCTTGCTACTGGCAGTACTTGCCGCCGTATGTTCGGGGTTCTTGAGCTATGGGCTCCTTATCTTGTGGCGGTCGCGCAAGCCCAGCAAGACCTGATCTCTGGCCTATGAGTGCTCCCTTTATTGCTATATATCGCCTCTTTCGTGAACGCAAACCCCTTTTCGTCCTGTTCATCCTTGGGTTGTTCTCCCTCGCCCTCTACCAGGGGCTGAAACTGCGTTTTGAGGAGGATATCTCTCAAATGATGCCGACTGAGGAAGGGGGTGGAGGAAATGTTCAAAAAGCTCTGGGAGCCTCGGATATCACCAACGATATCATTTTCCACGTTCGGGTCACGGATACGGCTTCCAGGGTTCCTCCGGATTCCTTGATCGCTTTCAGCGATGACCTGGTGAATGCATTAAAGGATGGCTATGCACCGGGCTTGATCTCGAAGCTTCGTTATAGGGTCTCGGATTCCTCTACCAGAAAGGTCTTCGATACCTTTCACAAGCATCTCCCGATCTTTCTCTCAGCTTCCGATTACGAACGTATTGACTCCCTCACCCGCCCTTCGGCTATCAAGGAGAATATCGAGGAGGGGTATCGGACCCTTATGTCACCTGCCAGTGCGGTCATGAAAAAATTCATCCTCCGCGATCCCGTGGGTGTTACCTCCCTCGCTCTCAAAAAGCTGGAGAAGTTACGTCCTAGCAAAGGTGTTGGGGTTCATCGGGAACGGATCATGGACTCTACCCGCCAGCATCTCTTCTTTTTCGCTACCCCTGCTCATCCGCCTAGTGAGAGTGGCCGCAATGCGAAGCTCGTCCATGGGATCGATAGCCTTAGCTCCGCTTTCAACGAACGGCATCCGCATTTGAAGGTGGAATATTTCGGTAGCACTCCGGTCACGGTGGCCAATGCAGAACAGATCAAAGCCGACATCTATTTGACGGTGTCTGTTGCTGTCTTGGTGCTTTTGATCCTAGTGGCTTTCTTTTTCCGAGGGCTGCGTTCCTTTTTCCTGATCTTCGTCCCGGTCCTTCTGGGTGGAGGGCTTTCCATAGGGATCATCGCGCTTTTCTGGGAAGGGGTGTCCGCCATCGCATTGGGAATGGGTTCGGTGATGCTCGGTATCACGATAGACTATTCCCTCCATATTCTCACTCACTTCCGCAACAGCGGTTCCGCGGAGCGGACGCTTAAGGATCTTTCCACCCCGGTCCTCATGAGCGCAGCTACTACGGCCTCTGCTTTTATCTGTCTTCTCTTTCTGCGGGCTCCTGCTATGCACGACCTGGGGCGCTTCGCAGCCCTTAGCGTTACGATGGCCGCCTTGATGGCGCTTATCGTGCTTCCCCAGTTCATGCGTACGAAGTGGCCCCATTCCGAGACGAAAGGGCCTTTTGCTGGCCTCCTGGAGCGGGTAGCAGCTTTCCCGCTCCATCGAAAGAAAGCCTGGGTCGCTTTCGTGATCCTTTTCAGCATCCTTTGCGCCTTCACATACGGCAAAGTCGGCTTCGAGGACGATCTCTCGGAGATGAACTACATGCCGGAACATTTGAAGAAGGCACAGGAGCGTATCAAAAGCTCGAATGAGTACGCGCACCGCTCGATCCACCTTCTTTCTTCCGGGTCGGACTTGGATCAAGCTCTAAGTCGGGATCGGGAATTGGGACATGTCCTCGACAGTTTGAAGCGAAAAGGGATCATCGACCGAACGGTCCAGCCCGGCCGGTTCCTGATCCCCACGGCGCTTCAAAAGGAGCGGATCCGCCGCTGGGAAGCGTATTGGAGCAAGGAAAAGCGGCAGGAAGTGCGGATGGCTATCAGGGAAAAGAGCCAGGAGCTCGGTTTCAAACCCGATGCCTTCGCTTCATTCTATGAGCTTCTCGATAAAGACTTTGAGGTGGTCCGCCCCCAAAGCTTTGAGGACCTCCGTCACCTTTTTCTCGACGAATACATCGCGGAGGGAGAAAAGGAGGCCACGGTCGCTTCCCTCCTCAAGGTGGCGTCCGATGCCAAGGCCGAACAGGTCTTTAAAGCGATCGAAGGAAAGCAGGGAGTGAGCATCCTCGATGAGGAATACATGGCCACCCGCTTCATTCGTGTTCTTAAGGAGGATTTCTCCACCCTCGTGGGCTTATCCCTCCTCATCGTCTTCGGGATCTTGTTGCTCGTCTTCGGTCGCCTGGAGCTCACCCTGATCACATTCCTTCCGATGACCCTCGGATGGTTGTGGACCGTCGGTCTGATGGGTCTTTTCGGAGTGGAGTTCAACATCTTCAACATCGTTATCTGCACCTTCGTATTCGGCCTCGGGATCGATCACAGCATCTTCATAACCAGGGGCTATCTGCAGGACTTCAAATACGGGGAGAAAGGGGTCCGCTCCTATAAGACCTCGATCCTTCTGTCGGCCATTACGACGATCGTTGGTTTCGGGGTGCTGATCTTCGCCGAACATCCTGCCCTCCGCTCCATCGCAACGATGTCGGTGATCGGTATCTTTTCGGTCGTTCTAGTGGCCTTCACGCTACAGCCGCTCCTTTTTGATTGGATGATCCTGAGCAGAAAGCGGATGGGACAGGTCCCTATGACCTTTTCCCACTTTTTGGCCTCTCAGGTCTTATTGATCGTCTTTTTGTTGGGTTGTATCGTGCTTACGCTCATGGGGGCTATTTTCCTGATACCTCCCCGGCATCGCAATAAAAAGCGCAAGCTCTTTTACCACAAGCTCGTGATGGGAACCTGTCGCTTCATCATCTATTTCCCCTTCCACATCCGCAAAAGGATCATCAATGAAGGGAAAGTGGATATGAAGCGTCCTGCTGTTATTATCAGCAATCACCGATCCCATATCGATCTTCCGCTCATTCTGATGCTTCATCCAAAACTCATCGTCCTGACCACGGACTGGGTCTGGAACAACCCCTTTTACGGCGCCATCGTGAAGCTATGTGATTACTATCCCGTTTCCATGGGACACGATCGGATCGCGGAGCTGTTGGAGGATAAAGTGAAGGATGGGTATTCGGTGCTCGTTTTCCCTGAAGGGACCCGATCCCCTGATCAGCGCATTCAACGCTTTCATAAGGGCGGGTTCTACCTGGCAGAAAAACTCGGTTTGGACCTTCTCCCGATCATGATCCATGGTGCCGGGGATGTGATGCCCAAGGGGGACAATCGGCTTCAGGAGGGGCGTATTACGATGCGCATCATGGAGCGTATCCCTCCCGGCGAATTCGGAAAGAGCCCACGGGATATGGCGAAAGCAGCAGCCGCTTTTTATCGCGAGGAATACCGAAAGATGAAAGGAGAGCTCGAGGGGACTTCCTATTTCAGGGGGTGCGTTATCAGGAATTATATCATGAAAGGCCCCCAACTCGAATGGTACCTCAAGAGCAAATTCTGGTTGGAGGCCGGTTTCGAAGCGTTCGAGAAGAGGATCCCGAAGAAGGCTGATATCGTCGATCTGGGATGTGGATATGGGCACATCGATCTTCTTCTGGCCTTGCTTTCCGAAGAAAGGCGGATCCTCGGGGTCGACCACGATGAAGAAAAGGTCCGTATCGCTAAGGAATGCCCTTCTCGTCCTGAGCACCTTACCTTTGATGAGGCTGATATAACAGAATATGAGATTCCGGAGAGCGATGTCTTTATCCTGGGGGATGTTTTGCATTACCTTCCCCTTGAACTTCAGAAGGAGTTGATCGGTAGCTGTGTGAAGAGAATGCGATCCGGTGGGTCCATTCTGATCCGGGATGCGGATAAGGACCTTCAGCAACGGCACCTGGGCACTCGATGGACTGAATTCATATCCACGCGGTCCGGCTTCAATAAGACCCGCTATCAGCTCGAATTCATGTCAGGGCGTACCTTGCGTGAGCTTGTGGAGAGCTATGGAATGGAACTCGAGGTTGAAGATAAGAGCAACCTCACATCGAACCGCTTCTACGTGATCCGGGAAGCAGAGCCAGCGCCATCATGAAAGAACCCGCAGCGAAATACGATATCGTCATCATCGGAAGCGGGCTCGGAGGCCTGGAATGCGCCTATATCCTGAGCAAAGAAGGGTTCAAGGTTTGCGTGCTTGAAAAGAACAAGCAGTTCGGGGGAAACCTGCAGATCTTTATCCGGGATGGATGCGTTTTCGATACGGGTGTTCATTACATCGGAGGATTGGCGGAAGGACAGAACCTGAACCGTTATTTCAAGTATTTCGATATCATGGACAAACTCCGCTTGAAGCGGATGGACATGGATGGCTTCGACCGGATCACCTTTGGAGAAGAAGAACGTGAATATCCGTTCGCCCAAGGATATGACCGTTTCGTAGAGCGATTGGTGGAGCACTTTCCAAGGGAGAGGAAGAACATCGAGGATTACACCCACAAGGTCAAGAAGCTCTGTAAGGAATTCCCGCTCTATAATCTGGAGGACGGGCCAGAAGGATCTTTCGGTACAGAAGCGTTGGAAACGAACGCCCAGGAGATGATCGCTTCCTGTACTTCCAACCCTGAGCTGCAACAGTGCTTAGCCGGGAATAACGGACTTTATGCCGGGGATGGGAAAAAAACCCCTTTCTATGTCCATGCCATGGTCGTGAACACTTATATCGAGAGTGCCTGGCGTTGCATCCGAGGGGGGCACCAGATCGCAAAGTTCCTCATGCGAGGGATCCGCAAGAACGGAGGCGAACTTTACAACGTGCAGAAGGTGAATAAGATCGAAACGAACGGCAAATACGCTACAGGTGTTCACCTTGAAAGCGGGAAGTTCATCAAGGCGGATCAGGTCATTTCCAATCTGCATCCTTCGGTAACGCTGGATATGGTTGAATCTCAACGCATCCGGAATGCTTATCGCAAACGGATCAAGGGCCTCGAGAACTCGGTCTCCGTTTTCAGTCTCCATATCGTCTTGAAGGACCGATCCATTCCCTATTTCAACTACAATTATTATCACTGCGAGGACGACAACATCTGGGATAGTGTACGCAATGTGAATTCCGAGGACCCCGATTGGCCGACCACCTATATTCTAACTACCTCGGCCAGTTCCAAGACAGAACGGGAGGAATACGCCGAAAGCCTTACGGTCATGTGCTACATGTCCTATGATGAGGTCCGAAAGTGGGAGAATAGCTTCAATACGATCGCCCATGAAGAGGATCGGGGAAGCGACTATCAAGCCTTTAAGGAACGAAAGTGTTGGCAGATCATTCGAAAACTGGAAAAGAAGAAGTTCCCCGACCTGAGGCAGAAGATATACGGTTACTACAGTTCCACACCGCTCACTTACAGGGACTATATCGGAACAGAGGATGGCAATATGTACGGGGTGGTCAAGGATCATAGAGACCCGGTACGTACTTTCATCTCACCTCGCACGAGGGTCCCGAACCTTTTATTGACCGGTGAGAACACCAACGTTCACGGAGTGCTCGGAGTGACCGTGAGTTCTGTAGTGACCTGTTCGCAGCTCCTGGGAAAGAAATACCTCTTGGATAAGATCCGAAAGGCCTCCTAGGAAGATGAGCCTATTGAAGCCTTATTGAAAGAAGCATAATTTCGGAGTCCGGGAACTGGATCGGAACCTTCGGGTCGGGTCCATCGCGAGTCCAAAATCGAAGACCTCGTGAAAAAGCGTAAAGAAAAAGGTCCCCTCTATGGGAAAAAGGAGGGAAAGGCCGTGGAAGCGAAGGAAGAAGCCCAGCGGATCGCCTGGGGCCCTTTCGTCTTCCAGTCGGCTAAGGCGATGCGTGATCTGGGAATGCTCAAATTCCTTCAGGGAAAGGGAAGTGAAGGGGCTACCAGTAGAGAAGTGGCCACAGAACTCGGTCTTTCCATCTATGGTGCCCGCGTTCTGCTCGAGTCCGGATTGGGGATCGGTTTGGTCCACTTATGGGAGGATGATCGGTTCACCCTGACCAAGACCGGTTATTTCGTCCAGAACGACGAAATGACGAACGTGAACATGGATTTCGTGAACGATGTCTGTTATCAGGGTGTCCAATACCTTAAGGAATCTGTGCTGAACGGTCGTCCGGAAGGCCTGAAAGTTTTCGGGGATTGGTCGAACATTTATGAGGGGCTTTCTGATCTGCCCGAAAAGGTGAGGGAAAGTTGGTTCGCGTTCGATAATTATTATTCCGCCAAAGCTTTTGAGGATATCCGCCCCTATGTCTTTCAGTTCGAACCTTCAGAGATCTTCGATGTCGGAGGGAACATCGGGAAGTTCACCCTTTTTATGGCTTCGGCCGATCCTTCGGTTCATATCACGCTCTTTGACCTCCCCGGTCAACTGGAGGTAGCCGAGAAGAACGTGAAAGAGGAAGGGGTTGAGGACCGGGTTTCGTTCCGAGCGATCGACCTTCTCAATGAGGAGGTGACTTTTCCAAAGGGGGCTGACATCGTTTGGATGAGCCAATTCCTGGATTGTTTCTCCGAAGGATGGATCCGCTCCATCCTTGAACGTGCTAAAGAAGCTCTTAATGATAATGGGGCGATCCTGATCATGGAAACGTTCTGGGATCGTCAGCGTTTCGAAGCAGGTAGTTTCAGTCTTCAGCAATTATCTCTCTATTTCACCTCCATGGCGAATGGGAGCAGCCAGATGTACCATTCCAAGACCCTTATTAACCAGGTCCATGAAGCAGGTCTTTATGTGGATCAGGATCTGGATGGGCTCGGTATCGGTCATACGCTCCTGATTTGCCGAAAGAAACCCTGACCAAAAAAAAGCCCTCTCCCGCGTTGGGAGAGGGCTTTTTCAGGATCACCGAAAGAAGGA
>CAZIDL010000015.1:0-45876 GCA_964537825.1 uncultured Weeksellaceae bacterium | reverse complement strand
TCGCTCTCCGCGCCTCCGACGATATGGAGAAGGGGGATATCCGCGTGAACACCCTCCAGAACCGCTTCCTTACGATCGGTCAGGCCAAGGTGGCCACTTCGGCCGAAGAAGGCTTTGAGCACGGGTACTTACGGAGAGGACAGGATGAAGTGGTCGTCAGCCGCGATCACCATTTCCTCGTGGCCAAGAAGGCTGTGCTCGAACTGGCCGAGAAAGGTTACGTGCAGCCGAGCGAACGCAAGGACATCCGCGTGCTGGGGAACGAAGGCCTCGGCGTGGTCTATGCCGGAGCGGATGCGATGCTTTCGGGCAACTACATCACGGAGCACGATCAGAAGATCTCGGAGAAGCTGGGCCACGTGATCTGCGGGGGACCCCTTTCCGAGATCACCGAAGTGTCGGAAAGCTATCTCCTCGACCTGGAGCGAAAGGCTTTCCTGGAACTTTGTGGCGAACAGAAAACATTGAAACGGATGGAGAGCATCGCGAAGACCGGAAAGCCGTTGCGGAATTGATATGAATATCCCCTCCATGCGCTCCGTGCCTTCTCTGTGTCCTCCGTGGTTTCATTGCTTCAGATGGAAGTCTAATGCTTGGCCTTTAACCACAGAGAGCACGGAAGAGGCACGGAGGACACGGAGAAAAATGAACTATAAATGAACGCCTATATCGTCACCCTCAAACGAAGCGCCGTCGGCAAAGCCCCCAAAGGCTCGTTGCGCTTCAAACGTCCCGATGACTTGGCAGCAGAGACCATCCGTGGCATGCTCGATCGGGACATGCCGGACTTCGATCACAACAAGATCGATGACGTGATCGTGGGGAACGCCACGCCCGAAGCGGAGCAAGGGTTGAACGTCGCCCGGATGATCTCCCTGATGAGCCTGGATACGGAAAAAGTGCCCGGGATGACGGTCAACCGTTACTGTGCCTCCGGGCTTGAGACCATTGCCATCGCTGCTTCCAAGATCGACGCGGGGATCTCCGACTGCATCATCGCCGGGGGCGTGGAATCCATGTCCCCGATCCCGTTCGGGGGTTGGCGCATCGTGCCGAACCCGAAAGTGGCCAAGAAAAACCCGACCTGGTATTGGAACATGGGGCTTACGGCAGAGGCCGTTGCCGAAGACTACAACGTCAGCCGGGAGGATCAGGATGAGTTCGGTTACAACTCCCACATGAAGGCCATCAAAGCCATCGATGAAGGGCGTTTCAAGGATGAGGTCATCCCGATCGAAGTGGAGGAGACCTACTTGGACGAGAACGAAAGGCAACAAACCCGGAATTACACCTTCGACACGGAAGAAGGCCCCCGGCGGGATAGCGATAAGGACAAGATGGCCAAGCTGAAGCCGGTCTTTAAGCAAGGCGGTAGCGTCACTGCGGGAAATGCTTCACAAACCTCTGATGGGGCCGCCTTTGCGGTCGTTATGTCCGAAAGGATGGTGAAGGAACTGAACCTGGAACCCGTGGCACGTCTGGTCAGCTATACGGCCCAAGCCCTCGAGCCGCGGATCATGGGGATGGGTCCGGCATATGCTGTCCCCAAGGTCCTCGACATGGCCGGGATGAAGCAAAACGACATCGAGCTCGTCGAGCTCAACGAAGCCTTTGCTTCCCAATCTTTGGCCGTGATGCGCGAACTCGATCTCCCCGACGAAAAGGTCAATGTCAACGGCGGGGCGATCGCGATGGGCCACCCCCTCGGATGCACAGGAGCGAAGCTCTCCGTTCAACTTATCCATGAAATGCAACGTCGCGAACAGAAGTACGGCATTGTGACCATGTGCGTGGGGACCGGACAAGGTGGAGCTGGCATTTTCGAACGACTCAAATGAATCGACTATGAGCGCTGAAGAAAAAGAACGCAAGACCGCCATCAAGGGGGGTGAGTTCCTCGTAAAGCGAACCGCACCGGAAGAGGTCTTTACCCCGGAGGATTGGAACGAGGAGCAGCTAATGATCAAGAACACCTGCAAGGACTTCATCGAACAAGAGGTCCGGCCTGTGCTCGACCGGCTCGATAACAAGGAGGAAGGGCTCATGGAGTCCCTCATCGAAAAGGCCGGCGAACTCGGCATCCTTTCCCTTGGCGTTCCGGAAGAGCTCGGCGGCTCGGGCATGGATTTCACCACGTCCATGTTGACCACGGAAGCCACCGGTTCCGGTCACTCCTTTTCCGTCGCCATGTCCGCCCACAACGGGATCGGTACCTTGCCCATCCTTTATTACGGGACCGAAGAGCAAAAGCAGGAATACATTCCGAAGCTCGCCTCCGGCGAGTGGAAGGGTTGTTATTGCCTGACCGAGCCCGGAGCCGGGTCTGATGCCAATAGCGGTCGGACCAAAGCCGTACCCAGCGAGGATGGGCAGCACTACATCCTCAATGGGCAGAAGATGTGGATCACGAACGGCACTTTCGCCGACGTGATGACCGTCTTCGCCAAGATCGAGGACGACGAGGACCTCAGCGCCTTTATCGTGGAGGGGAACTGGGAAGGGATCTCGACCGATCCCGAGGAAGAGAAGATGGGGATCCGGGGATCCTCCACCTGCCAGATCTTTTTCGAGGATGTGAAAGTTCCCAAGGAGAACCTTCTTCACGAGCGGGGTAAAGGCTTCAAGATCGCGCTCAACATCCTCAACCTCGGACGGATCAAACTGGCCGGGGCCGTCATCGGGGGTAGCAAGGACACGATCGCACGCTCGGTCAAGTATGCGAACGAGCGGGAACAGTTCGGGCATCCGATCGGCTCTTACGGGGCGATCAAGTACAAGCTGGCGGAACAGGCCATTCGCACCTTTGCCGCCGAATCTGCCACTTACCGCTGCAGTCAGAACATCGAAGATACGATCGCCCAACAGCAGGAAGAGGGAAAGTCCAAATCCGATGCGATCCTCAAAGGGATGGAGGAGTATGCGGCCGAAGCCGCTATGCTCAAGGTCGGTGCTTCCGAAATGCTCGACTACGTGGTCGATGAAGGCGTTCAGATCTACGGCGGAATGGGCTTTTCCTCCGAGTCGGAAGTCGAACGTGCTTATCGTGACAGCCGTATCAACCGGATCTTCGAAGGGACGAACGAGATCAATCGGATGCTGACCGTCGACATGCTTCTGAAGCGGACCATGAAGGGGGAGATCGATCTGATGGGCCCGGCGAAGAAGATCCAGGATGAGCTCATGTCCGTACCGGATATGGATGAGAAAGAAGGAGGTCCGCTCTCTTCCGAAGAAGAAGTAGTGGGGAACTTCAAGAAGCTCGTGCTCATGGTGGCCGGGTCAGCTGCTCAGAAGTACATGGAGAAGCTCGAGAACGAGCAGGAGATCCTGATGGACATCGCGGATCTGGCCATCGAGACCTATTTCGCTGAATCCATGCTGCTGCGGACCAAGAAGATGATCGATAGGAAAGGAGAAGAGACTGCCTCCGAGGCCATCGACATGACGCGTGTCTTTATTCACGATGCGGCTTCGCGGATGAACTTCAGTGCTAAAGAGGGGATCAACGCCTTTGCGGAAGGAGATGAGCTTCGCATGATGCAGATGGGGGCTAAGCGATTCACTAAGGTGGATGCCTTCAACACCAAGGAAGCCCGTCGAAGGATCGCCGATAAGATGTTGGACATTGGAGGGGTCCCTTTTTAAGTTCTTTACCGGCGAAACGCTTTTTTTGCTGATGATCAGTCCCTAAGGATTCTTTTGAGGCTTTTGGTCACCCTGTATCATTTTTTATATTTAACATGAACGCGGGTGAGCATTGCCCCTTTAAATGCTCCCATGCCGAAAGCTTCCAAGAGCAATATCCTGGAAAGGATCCCTGATATATTCTTTCGGCTCGATGAAGAGGGGAGGGTGCTCTATTTGAACGATGCGTGGGAATGCTGGGCTGGGATCCCCAAGGAAAAGGTGGAAGGAGGGCAGCTTCTGGAACATCTGCCTTTGAGCGAGCGGACTGCCTTTGAAGAGGCGCTGGAGGAGTTGCGTGCGGGTACAGCTACTCGAAAGGAACTCCCTTTTCATCTTTCCTCGGAAGACCGCTGGGAGACCAAGTTCCAACTCCTTCTCCAAAGGAAAAATTGGGACGACCTTTATGCTATAGAAGGTTTGGCGCGGCTCGACCGGAAAACGCTGGCTGAAAGTGAAACACAGGTAGGGTCGACACCGGATTTTTTTCAAAAGGAATGGGGTGAGTGGAACGCTCGGTTGGCCCTTTTTCCTGAAAATGCCCCATCACCTCTTTTGGAATGCGATAGGGACGGCATGATCAGTTACCTCAATCCCGTCGCTCATAGCTACTTGAACGAATTCGGAAAGGAGGGTGCATTGGATTTCCTCCCGTCCCAACATGAACAGTTGATCCAACATGTGCTCCGTACGGGCAAAGATGTGGAAAGGGAACTCCACTTCGGTGATCGGGTGCTTAACTGGACCTATTCGAAGCCAGAAGGGTATGAGCGTGTTCATTTAAGGGGGCATGATATCACCGAACAAAAACGGGTGGAAGCAGAACTTCTCGATGCGATGGTGGAAACCCAGGAAGAGGATCGGGACCGCTTCTCCAAGGAGCTTCATGAAGGGATCGGCCAACAGTTGAGCGCCATCCTTATGAATTTTGAAGACCTCCGGTCCGAGCTCCCCCCCGAACAGCAAGAAAAAGCTGAAGCGATCCAGGAGCACCTCAAGAAAAGCATTCAAGATGTCCGGTCGGTATCGCATGGCCTGATGCCAACCCTTTTGAAGGAATTCGGGCTCGTTTCCGCTCTTGAGGAATTGGGGAAGTACTTCCGGACCTACTTGGACATCGAGCTTCATTCCGAAATTTCCATCCGCGAAGGGGTTGTCGAGGATCGGATCAAGGTCGGGATCTACCGCTTGGTCCAGGAATTGGCTGAATTCGCTTCTCGAGTGAGATCGACCCGGCGATTCTTCGTGCATCTTTATGAAGAGGACGAAGAGCTCATTTTCCTTTTCAGTGACGAAGGGGCTGAACAGGATCCCGCTACGGGTGGGTCTATGAAGGACCTCCGTAAATTCGACTCCATGATCCGGTCGATGCACGGATCCTTCGACCTGATCCAAAAAGGAGAAGAGGCTCCCCGCCTTGAAGTGCGCATTCCCATCCGATGAACTTCCAAGGGTCCTTCTTCATTTCTAAGGTTTTTATCGTTTCCTTTTTCTTGGTCTTCCCCCTTTTCCTACAAGGGCAGGACCAAAGGACCCTATCCGGGACGGTGATCGATGCTAAAGGAGCGCCGATGCCCTATGTGAACGTCTTTCTGAAGCCGATCGGGTATAAGGGGACCACCACCAATGAGGACGGACGTTTCGAACTGAGCTTTTCCACGTCCAAAGCGGATTCGATCGCTTTTCGCTACACCGGTTTCGAAGAAAAGGTCTTTGCCATCTCCGAGGTCGATCCCCCGATGAAGGTCCGCCTCAAAAGGCGCGAGCTGGTCACCGCGACCGCGACCGTCACCGATGAAAAGGATCCGGGTCGACGGATGATGGACAGTGTCCGTGCACACCGCGATGAATACTTGGATAAGATCGGTGGTTATGGAGCGAAGTTTTACATGAAAGGGCGTGCTCACCTCGATAGCATGCCTGAGAGCTCGATGCTATCGGTCCAGGTCCAGGGCCAGGGGGTCGATAGTTCCGGCCTGCTCTATTTGACCGAGTCCATGTCCCGTTTCCGTTATCATCCACCCGACCGGGTTGAGGAAGAGATGATCTCTTCAAGGGTGTCGGGTGATCCGAGGGGGTTCAGTAGCAACAGAGCATCTCAGCTCCTCAAGAACCCCTACGTCCATCGGATCGAACTGCCCGGGGTGAGCGAGCGGGATTTCATTTCTCCCATAGGGAGGAGTGCCCCTACCTATTACGAGTTCGATTGGGTCAGTGCTTATCAGAAAGATGGCCAGACCATCTCGAAGATCCGGGTCATCCCCGAGCGCGAGCACGACCCGGTCTTTACTGGGACCGTCGAGGTGGTGGAGAAAGAATGGCGCATCAAGGCGCTGAACCTGAGGGTCCCATCCACAGCCCCCCTCGAATTCGTCGATTCCCTTCGGATCAAGCACGAATATGTCGAGTGGAAGGATGAAGAATGGCTTCCGCTCTCCCTGGAAGAGAGCTATTGGTTCAACATGATGGGGATACGGGCCACCTACAGCATGGTCGGCCATTGTTCGGAGCACCGTTCCCTGGGAGCTCCACCGGATGATAGGTCGCGCGTCCGGTTCCGGGTAAGTGATACGGCTCTGGAACAGGACAGCAGTTATTGGAAGCTCCATCGTCCTTATGTGCTTGAAGAGGAAGAGGAGGAACATTACCAAAAAAGCGACAGCTTGCACGAGGTCCGAACGAGCAGGCCTTACCTGGATTCCATCGATTCCGTGCAGAACCGTTTAGAGGTTTCTGACATCCTTATCGGGGGCTATCATCATCAGAACTCCTTCGATAGCAGCTATTGGAGCATTAATTCCCTGGCTTCAGCTATCGGTTTCAATACCGTGGAGGGATGGCGGTTCCGTTTTCGTCCTTCCTACCGAAAAGAACTTTCTGAAGGGCGAGCGAGAGGGTATGCCCTCGAAGTCCGTTACGGGTTGAGTTCTCGCCGTCCTTACCTGAAAGGGAGTGCCTTCTTCAGAACAGCCCCTTTTCACTCGGAACGCCTGGGTCTTGAAGGCGGGGTGACCCTCCGTCAGACCAACCGGACGGAGCCCGTACCTGAATGGCTGAACAGCATCTACAGCCTTACACGGGAACGGAACTACCTCAAGTTCTATCGGAGCCGTTTTCTAAGGGCCAGATACCGAAGGGAATGGACGAATGGGCTCTACGCTGGTCTTGAGGCAGAATGGGAAGGTCGTTCCGTTCCTCCGAACCGAAGCGCTCAGACCTGGTTCCCCCGCGAGGATGTGAATTATACCCCCAATCGTTTCCATCCTGCCCTGCAGAAGCCTTCTCAGGTCCTCCGCGCCGAGCTCGACTGGACCCTTTGGCCCGCGCAACGCTACGAGCGTTATCCGCATGAAAAGCGCGTGGTCGGAACCCCTTATCCGGAACTCTACGGTGAATTGGAAGGAGCGATACCCTTCGGTGATGATTGGGCTTCATACCTGAGGGTCGAGTTGGGCATCGGGGAAGAGATCGACCTTGGTCTGGCCGGTAAGATGCGGGTCGATCTCCTCGGAGGCGATTTCCTCTCCGGGGAGTCCCTATCGCTCATGGACCGAAAGCACTTCCGAGGCAACCGGACCTTATGGATGCATTCGGTCGAAGAAGGGACCGGGCACGACCCCTGGGGTTCGCACCGCCTTCGTTCCTTTCATACCCTCCCTTATTATGCACGCTTCACCCGGGGACGATATGCATCCGCTCATCTCTATCATCGTTTTCAGGGAGCCCTCTTCAACAAGCTCCCCCTCATTCGGAAGACCAATGTTCATGGCCTGGTAGGGGGCAATGCCCTTTATACCGAGGACCAAGGGTCATACGCGGAGTTTTACGCAGGGGTGGAGAACATCCTGAAGGTCCTTCGTGTGGATGTGGCCTTTGCAGCTTATCCGAACTTCGAAACCCGTCCTTATTGGAGGGTCGGAATATCAGGGAACCTCTTCTGAAAGCTCACTCTTCCTTGACCTTCCCTTTCATCCGGATCTTCTCCTTCCTCGGATAACGGTTGTTCGTCCGGTCGATGTCGGCAAGGTAACCCGAAGGGTCGATCACGATCCGTTGCACGCTGGACATTGGGCGTGGAAGGGTGAACGTGTATTCGGGATAAGGCCAGCGCCAATCCTCGAGGACTTTCCGCGATCCATCCACCTGGGCATTTTTCTCTGAACGCATCATGACCAGCGGGATGTAATAGTTCACGACATCCCCGTCCTTATACCGGACTTCCAGGTCCAGAGGCATCGGGATCTTGCCCCGGTTCTCGAGGACCACCTCGGTACTGTCCTCACCCTTTGGTTTCGTCTCCAGAACAGCGTAATCGCACTGACGGGTGGTGTTGAGCCAGTACATGAAGTACCAGTCCAATTGCATCCCGCTCACCTTCTCGACGATCCGCTTAAAGTCCCGCGGTTCAGGATGCTTGAATTTCCAGGCCTGAAAGTAGCTACGCATCGCCTTCATGAAAGTCTCCTTTCCCACCACGTAGCTCAATTGAGCTAAAAGGGCAGGAGCTTTCGAATAGGCGGTTCGCCAATAAGCCAGGTTCGTGTTGAAAGCATCGGCATGAACGCTCAAAGGCTCAGCATCGTCCGACTTCGCATAATCGAAATAACCCCGATAGGATTTTCTGTGGGGGTTTTGCCATCTCTTGTTGTACATGTGGTGTTCTACGAGGTTGGACGCATAGACGGTGAAACCTTCGTCCATCCAGGGGTACATGTTCTCGTTGGTGGCAAGGACCATTTGGTACCAACTGTGTATCAATTCGTGAACACTGACCCCGACGATGCTCCGTTTGCTACGATGACCGGTGATCAGCGTTCCCATGGGGTATTCCATACCCCCGTCGCCTCCCTGGATAAAGGAATAAGAGCTATAAGGATACTTGCCGAAATGCTCGTTCATGTAGCGGAAAGCCTCAGGGATCCGTTTTTCAAGGTGTTTCCAGTGATCGACGAGCGTATCGGTCTGGTAGAAGAAATGAAGCTCCGGTCCGTTCTCCATTTGTTCAATATCGTGGGCATAATCGGGATCCGCTGCCCACATGAAGTCGTGGACCTTTTCGGCTTTGAAATGCCAGGTGAGTTTCTCGCTGTCCGGTCGATCCACTTTTGAGGGGTCGGCGTAGCCATGTCCCACCTCTTTCGGGTTCTGGAGCGTGCCGGTCCCCCCGATCACGTAGCTGGGATCCATATGGATGGTAACCTCGAAATCCCCCCAAATGCCGTGGAACTCGCGTCCGACATAAGGGTCGGCATGCCATCCGTGCTCGTCGTATTCGGAAAGTTTGGGATACCACTGGCTCATGGAGAACTCGACCCCTTCCTTGTTGTCCCTTCCTGAGCGCCGGATCTGAACAGGGACCTGAGCGTTGAACTTCATCTTGAACGTGCTGGACTCCCCCGGCAGGATCGGTTCGGCCAGTTTCACTTCCAGGATCGTTCCGACCACCTTGTAGTCCAGGGCTTTCCCGTCCTGTTCCAAACTTTCAATCCGGTGATATCCGATCTCATCCTTGCTCAAATGCTTGATCCGCGATCCCACTCGGGAATCGGGATCTTTGATGGTCCGGGAACGGACGTCCATCATGCTGCCGGGCTGGAAGGCATTGAAGTAAAGGTGGTAGAAGACCTTGTTGAGGGTGTCTGGAGAGTTGTTCGTGTATTCGATGGTCTGATCGCCCTGGAACTGGTGTTCCTCGGCGTTCATCTCGATCTCCATGTCGTAATCCACCTTCTGCTGCCAGTATCCCGGTCCCGGTTGAGTGTTGCCCTTGAAAGGGAAGAAGGGGAGCAGGAGGAGGATCGGAATGAAAGCGATCGGCTTCTTCATAAGTCCGCGCTGCATTTGCTTTTGCATCGAAGGCAAATATAAGAGGCATCTTTTAGGGGACTTTTGAGGGAAATTCCCTTTCTGCGATGCCTTTCCTATCCTATGAGTCCCCTTTACGGTCATCCTTCCCCTTTCAATTCCTCATTAACGGAGCTGATAAAGTTCAGGATCTCTTCCTTTCCTGTTCCCTTCATTGCCGAACTCCGGAAACTCTGCGGAAGGAAGGCCCAATCCTCCAGCATGGCCTTTTTGAAGGCCGCAATGTTCCGATCTCCTTCTCCTTTGCGGGCTTTGTCGAGTTTCGTAAAGATGATCGCGAAGGGAAGCCCTCTTTCCCCGATCCAGCGCAGGCGGCTCAGGTCCTTTTCCTGAGGCGGGACGTTCGCATCGATGAGAACGAAGGTACAGGCCAGGTATGAGCGTTCCTCCAGGTATTCCTGCACGTTCTTATCCCAGAGGTTCCGGGCCTTTCGGGAGGTCTTGGCATATCCGTACCCTGGCAGGTCCACCAAGCACCATTCCCCGTTATTGACGGAGTAGGAGTGGATCCTTCGGGTTTTTCCTGGTGTCCCCGAAGTGTAGGCAAGTTCCTTTTGACCGGTCAAAAGGTTGATAAGGGAGGATTTTCCTACATTGGACCTTCCGATGAAAGCGTATTCCGGCCTTTCTAGAGAAGGGAGTTCCTTGAGCTCCGCATAACTCCCCTCAAAAGCCACCGAAAGCGAAGGGCGGCTCATAGATCTTGCTTCGAGAGCCAGTCGTCCAGGGTCTTGTTAAAGGCCTCAGGCTGCTCCATCATAGGAGCATGCCCGCATTCGTCGATCCAGAAAAGGTCGGCTTGAGGAAGCCGTTCCCTGAACTCCTCCGCCACATCGGGAGGTGTGATGGTGTCGTTCTTCCCCCATATCAAACAGGTCGGTACGTCGATCTTGGGCAATTCCTTGCTCATGTTATGGCGGATGGCCGATTTGGAAAGGGAAAGGATCCGGACCAGTTTGCTCTTGTCGTTCACCACCTGGTAGCATTCCTCAACGAGATCATCCGTGGCATGCTTGGGGTCGTAGAATGTTACTGCGACCTTTTTCCGGATGTACTCCTTGTCCTCCCTTCGCGGGAAGCTACCACCCATCGCGTTCTCATAAAGTCCCGAACTACCCGTAAGGGTCATCGTGCGTACCTTGTCGGGATGCTTCAAGCTGTAGATCAATGCAGCATGCCCCCCAAGGGAATTGCCTAGCAGATTGACCTCGTTATAACCCTTGAAATCGATGAACTTTTGAAGGTAACGGGCCAGGTTCTTCACATTGGTCTCCAGGATCGGGAGGGAATAGATCGGGAGCATCGGGATCACCACTTTGTAGTTCTTGCTGAAGTGGGAGAGCACCGTCTCAAAATTGCTGAGCGCCCCGAAAAGCCCGTGCAAAAGGACGATAACAGGGCCTTCGCCTTCTTCGAGGAATCGATGTTCCCCTTCTTGCTGGATCCGCTCTTCCATCGGCGTGCTAGCCTCCATGGGTTCCCAAATATATGGTTTTAGGGGCTCTTGGAAAAAGGAGGGCTGATCGGATACCGTTCTACTGGTCCTGGTCGGAAGTTTATCCCCTGGATCCTCATTTGTTCGATCAGGGGGGCTTTAATGAAGGGTTGAGAAGCCTTTTTCTCATCTGATCTCCCACGCTTTCTGTGATTCTTACCACCTTTTTAAAGGTTGGATATCAAATATTTAAAAAGGATCGTAACAGATCTTTACCGCTTTTCGTTATACTGTAGGTCACAATGTGGGGAAAAGTGGTAAAAAGTGGTAAAATTGAATACCTTTATCCGCGCTCGGCTATAGGGCCTGTCCTATGAGGAATCTGATCGGCGAATTCGAATGCAGCCTCGATGGCAAAGGGAGGTTGATGTTCCCCGCTGGGCTGCGAAAGCAGCTCGGTCCGAAGGAAGATCGCTTCGTCATCAACCGGAGCATCTTCGAGACCTGCCTGATCCTCTATCCCTGGGATGAGTGGGAGGATATCACCAAGCAGCTCAATAAGCTCAACCGCTTCGACCGGAAGAACGATCGTTTCATCCGAAAATTCCGGAACGGGGCTACGGAGATCGAACTCGATGCTTCGGGCAGGATGCTGGTGCCGAAACGCCTTAAGGAGTTCGCTGGTCTTCAGAAAGAAGTGGTGCTTTTCGCTTCTTCCAACAAGATCGAACTCTGGGATAAGGGTCGCTACGAAAAGGTGATGGACGAGGATCAGGAAGATTTCGCCCAACTGGCTGAAGAGGTCATGCGAGGGATCGATGAACCTGAGGATGAAAAACAGGATGGACGCGATGACGGATGAAAGCTATCACGATGCTGTAATGGCCGATGAAGCGGTCGAAGCCCTCGCTATCGATCCTTCTGGACGTTATGTGGACGCTACGTTCGGAGGTGGAGGACATGCCGCCCGGATCCTCCAAGAGCTCGGAGATCGGGGGGTTCTCATTGCCTTCGATCGCGATGAGAATGTTCCTTTGGAGGCTTTCGCTGACGATAGCCGTTTTTGCTTCTATCGGGCGGACTTCCGCTACATCAAGAATTGGCTCCGATACTACGACCGGTTGCCTGTTAACGGCCTTTTGGCGGATCTGGGTGTTTCCTCCCATCATTTTGATACCGCTGAGAGGGGCTTCTCGATCCGATACGATGGTCCCCTGGATATGCGGATGGATCCGCACTACCCCTTCGATGCAACAACTCTTTTGCGCACTTATAGCGCTGAAGCTCTCACACGCATCTTCCGTGACTACGGGGAGCTTAAGCAAGCACGGAAACTTTCCCGGCGTATCTGTGAAGAAAGGGAGAAAGCTCCGATCGCCCGGACCTCTGAACTGCGGGCTGTAGCAGAACCTCTCTTTCCCCCGGACAAGAAGGAAGGCCTTCTCGCCAGGGTCTTTCAAGCCATTCGGATCGAAGTGAACGGGGAACTCGAGGCGTTGGAGGACTTGCTGAAGAGCTGCCCTGACCTTATCGAAGAAGGCGGCCGCTTGGTCGTTCTCACCTATCATTCCCTTGAGGACCGGCTTGTCAAACGCTTTATCCAGCACGGGAATTTTCAGGGTGAACCGATCAAGGACGAGATGGGAAGGCCAGTGCGCCCCTTCAGACCGGTCCTGAAGAAACCGATGCTCCCTTCTGAGGTCGAGATCGAAGCAAATCCCAGGGCGCGCAGTGCCAAACTCAGAGCTGCTGAAAGGATCTGATCATGAACCGCTTCAAGAAAAAAGAAAAGGAGGAAAAAAAGCTTGAGGGCAGGAGGAGCTCCTTTTACGGACGTACCCTTCTGCGCTTTCTCAACGGCGCTTTCCTTACAAGGGAAGAGGTGGTGTCGCGTATCCCCTATTTTTTCTTCCTCGCTTTACTCATGACCTGCTACATCGGATATGGCTATTACACCGAAAAGACCGTGAAGGAACTTTATCGGGTCCGAAAAGAAATGAAAGAGTTGCGTGCGGAGTATATCACCACGAAATCGAAGTTGATGTTCAAGGGGAAACGGTCGGAGGTTGTTAAAGCTACAAAGCCGCTCGGACTTAAGGAATCCACAAAACCCCCGGAGAAGATCGTGGTCGAACGAAAAGCCCCGCAGGAATAAGATGGATACCAAAAAGGACATGCTTTGGCGTACTTACCTGATCTACGCAGGGGTGATCCTCTTTGGGCTTGCGATCCTTTATCGGATCGGGCATATCCAATTCGTGGAAGGTGATAAATGGCGGGAACGATCCAGGAAGCTGACCACCGAGGTTCGAAAGATCGATGCGGTACGCGGCAATGTATATTCTGCGGATGAGCGTTTGCTGGCCACTTCGGTCCCTGTTTATGAGGTCCGCATGGATCCGAACACCGATGCGATCGGGAAGAAGCTCTTTTTCGAAAAGGTCGATGCTCTTGCGGATTCACTGGCTTCCATGTTCGATGAAAAAAGCGCGAAGTCCTGGGAGAGGGAGTTGGTAAAAGCACGGCAGGAGGGCGAGCGCTTTCACCTCATCGCTAAGGAAGTGGACCATAACCAATTGCAAAGGCTCAAGGGGTTCCCGCTTTTCCAGAAGGGCCGTTTCAAAGGGGGGTTCATAGCCCTTCAGCGCAATATCCGTGAACGCCCCTTTAAGCTCCTTGCTTCGCGCACGATCGGCTATGACCGAAAAGGCGTGCATCCTGTCGGTTTAGAGGGAGCTTTCGGTAACGCGTTGAGCGGAAAGGAAGGGAAACGCTTGATGCGGCGAATATCCGGTGGGGATTGGATGCCGATAAGCGAGGATCACCGGATCGAACCGGAGGACGGCAAGGACCTCCATACCACCATCGACCTGAACATGCAGGATGTTGCCGAGCGAGCCCTTCTTCAACAGCTCCAGAAGCACAATGCGGACCACGGTTGCGTGATCCTGATGGAGGTAAAGACCGGAGCTATTAAAGCCATTGCAAACCTTTCACGCTCCGAGGACGGCAGCTATAGCGAGCGATACAATTACGCGATCGGCGAGAGCACTGAGCCGGGCTCTACTTTTAAACTGCCTGCCATCATGGCCGCCATGGAGGACGGGCGTGTTGAGCTCAGCGATAGCGTCGATACGGAGAACGGGGTCACCCACTATTACGATCAGGTGATGCGGGACGCTCACAAGGGTGGTTTCGGTAAGATCACGGTGCGAAGAGCTTTCGAGGTCTCCTCCAATGTCGGGGTCTCGAAAACGATCCATCAGGCTTACCACAAGAACCCCTCTCGTTTCGTCACCCGCCTCCATCAAATGCATCTGGCCCGAAAGCTGAGCATCCCTATACCCGGGGAGGGCGAGCCAGTGATCAAAGAACCCGAGGACCCCACCTGGTCCGGTGTGACCCTTCCCTGGATGTCCATAGGTTACGAGGTGCGGCAAACCCCACTTCAGATCCTCACTTTCTACAATGCGGTTGCGAATGGCGGTGAAATGGTCAAGCCGCGCTTTGTCAATTCGATCCGAAAAAAGGGAAAGGTGGTGAAGGAGCGAGAACCCACCGTGATCGACAAAACCATCTGTTCGAGTTCGACGATCAAAAAGGCTCAGGAACTGCTGGAAGGCGTTGTGGAGCGAGGGACCGCTACCAACCTCAAGAAGGCGGATTTCGATGTGGCAGGAAAGACGGGTACTGCTCAAATAGCCAATGCTCAGTATGGGTACCGTTACGATTCGGAAGTAAGTTATCAAGCCTCTTTCTGCGGATACTTTCCTGCCGATAATCCGGAATTCAGCTGCATCGTGGTGGTCAATGCACCCTCGGAGGATGTCTATTACGGGAACCTGGTCGCAGGTCCCATCTTCCGGGAGATCGCTGATAAAGTGTATGCCAACAGCCTCGATATCCAGGCGCCGATCGCAGAAAAGAACGGGACGCTTTCGGAAAAGGAAAGAGTGGTCTCTGCAGCCCACGGCTTTAGAAAGGATCTGAGTGCGGTTATGGACTCTCTGGAACTTCCCTATGAAAGTTCAGGAAGTTCGGATTGGGCGGTCGCTTTGAAGCGAAAGGAAAAGCTCGATCTCGGGACGCGTAAAGTGACCCGAAAGAAAGTCCCGAATGTGCAGGGGATGGGTCTCAAAGATGCGCTCTACCTTCTCGAGAACCTGGGTTTAAGGGTGAAGGTGAATGGGACGGGGCGCGTTGCGGACCAATCCGTCGAACCCGGTATCCCTTTGAAAAAGGTCGAACAGATCCAGATCACTGCCGGATGAAAGCATTGAAGGACATCCTCTATCGGGTCAGGCTCAGCAAGGTGAGTGGAGATACTTCCCTCCAGGTCCCGCATATCTGCATCGATTCCAGGAATGTGCGGAAAGGCTCCTTTTTCATAGCGTTAAAGGGCACGCAGGTCGATGGCCATCGCTTCATCCCCGAGGCGATCGAAAAAGGCGCCTCAGCTATTCTGGCCGAGGATGGAGAAGAACTGACGGTCCCTGAAGGGGTGGTCCTTATCCAGGTCCCTGATACACGTCCAGCCCTTGGGCAAGTGGCCTCCAACTTCTTCGACGAACCTTCCAAGCGGATGACCGTGGTCGGGGTGACCGGCACCAATGGAAAGACCACCGTGGCCACACTTCTTCATCACCTTTTTATGAAGCTCGGTCGGCCCTCAGGGCTCCTTTCCACCATTACCGACCGGATCGGATGGGAGGAACTGCCCTCGGAATTGACGACCCCTGATCCGATCACCCTTCAATCCCGGCTCGCCAGGATGGCCGAAGCGGGTTGCGACCACTGTTTCATGGAGGTGAGCTCCCATGCGCTCGACCAGGAAAGGGTGAAAGGTGTGGATTACGGGATCGCGATCTTCACCAATATCACCGAGGAGCATTTGGATTATCATCCGACCTTCCAGGATTATCTGGACGCCAAAAAGAAGCTCTTCGACGAACTCGGGTCGGAAAGCATCGCTCTTGTTAACCGGGATGACCGCCATGCGGATTATATGGTCCAGAACTGCAAAGGCCGATCGGAAAGCTATGCCTTGCACACCATGGCGGATTTTCGGGGGAAGGTCCTGGAATGCGACCTTTCCGGGATCCGGATGACCATCGATGGGAAGGAACTTGCCAGTCCGATCATCGGGCGCTTCAATGCATCCAATCTGCTCGCGGTCTATGCTACGGCCATCCTTTCCGGGGAGGATCAGCTCGAAGTGTTGACCGGCTTGAGTTCCGTGAGCGCAGTGGAAGGACGTTTTCAAACCCTCCGCAATGAGGAGGGGGTGACCGGTGTCGTGGATTTCGCTCACTCCTCCGATGCCCTCGAGAACGTGCTCCAGACCCTCGAGGAGCTCCGCACGCGGAACGAACAACTTGTTACGGTCGTGGGATGTGGAGGGGATCGGGATCCCTCCAAGCGTCCGATCATGGCGAAAGCTGCTGTGAAGTACAGCGATCGGGTTATCCTAACTTCCGATAACCCACGGAGTGAGGATCCGATGGCCATCATCGATGATATGAGGACCGGGATCGGACCCGTGGATAAGAAGAAGGTCCTCTCGATCCAGGACCGAAGAGAGGCCATTCGAACCGCCGCAAGCTTGGCCGGCGAGGGAGATATCCTCCTTATAGCCGGAAAAGGCCATGAAAAGACGCAGGAGATCAGCGGCGAAAAACTCCATTTCGACGACATGGAAGAGCTCCGTGCCGCGTTGAACATCAAGGATAAGGAAAGCGAATAATGCTCTACTACCTGTTCATATGGCTCGATGAACGCTTTGGATTCCCCGGCGCCGGTGTTTTCGAATTCATTTCGTTCCGGGCCTCGATGGCCATCATCACTTCCCTTATTATTTCACTGGTCTTTGGCGGCAGGTTGATCCGTATACTGATGCGGAAACAGGCCTCTGAAACGGTCAGGGATCTCGGTCTGGAAGGCGAAGAGGAAAAGGCCGGGACACCGACGATGGGAGGCCTTATCATTCTGGCGGCCATCCTGATCCCGACCCTCCTTTTCGCGCAATTGCACAACATCTACGTGATCCTGATGCTCGTCGCTACCATCTGGCTCGGGGCGCTTGGCTTTTTGGACGACTACATCAAAACCTTTAAAAAGAGTAAAGAAGGACTGGCTGCTCGCTTCAAGATCATCGGCCAGGTCGGGGTCGGGGTCCTGGTAGGTGCCATGCTCTTCTTCGATCAGGACGTGATGATCAAGCGAAAGGTGGAAGATCCTTCGGAGCAAAAAGAGAACGTGACCCTTCGCGAAAAGGCTGCTTCGAATTCTTCCGCTGCTGAATGGGAAGAGACACGTTCCACAAAGACCACGATCCCCTTCGTCAAGAACAATGAGTTCGATTATGCTTGGTTGCTGGGTTTTATGGGAGATAAAGCCGCAGATCTTGCCTGGCTCCTTTTCATTCCGATCACGATCCTCATCGTGACTTTTGTTTCCAACGGTGTCAACATGAGCGATGGCCTCGATGGACTTGCCACGGGTTCATCGGCCATGGTCGGTGGCACCCTTGCCGTATTCGCCTACGTGTCGGGGAACTACATTTTCGCCGACTATCTGAACATCATGTTCATTCCATCTTCCGGCGAACTCGTGGTCTATATCAGTGCCTTCGTGGGGGCTTGCGTCGGGTTTCTCTGGTACAATTCCTATCCGGCCCAGGTATTTATGGGCGACACCGGAAGTTTGGCCCTCGGAGGGATCATCGCCGTCTTCGCCATCGCCATTCGGAAGGAGTTACTGATCCCCATTTTCTGCGGCATCTTCCTGATCGAGAACATCTCGGTCATGCTTCAGGTGGGCTATTTCAAATACACCAAGAGCAAGCTGGGAGAGGGCAAGCGCATTTTTCTAATGGCCCCGCTCCACCATCATTACCAAAAGAAAGGCTTGCACGAATCCAAGATCGTGTCGCGCTTCTGGATCGTAGGGGTCATCCTTGCGGTCCTTTCGATCGTAACCCTCAAACTGCGCTAGTGCATGGACTTGGCGATCATAGGAGCAGGAGAGAGCGGGATCGGGGCAGGGATGTTGGCTGCTCAGCAAGGATTGGAGGTATGGGTCTCGGAACATGGAAAGATCGGAGAAGCGGAGAAGGCCACCCTTGCGGCAAAAGGAGTGGGTTACGAGGAAAACGGCCATACGCTCGAACGCATCCTTGCGGCAGAGGAGGTGCTCAAGAGCCCCGGAGTTCCGAACGAAGCCCCGGTCGTACAGGAAGTTGTGGCTCGGAAAGGGGGATGGGTCGACGAGATCGAATTCGCTGCTCGCTACAGCAAGGCCCCCTCGATCGGCATTACCGGCACCAATGGAAAGACCACGGCCAGCTTTTTGGTCCATCACATTTTCCGGAAAGCGGGCTACGATGTGCGGATCGCGGGGAACATGGGGAGGAGTTTCTCCAGAGAGCTATGCGAGGGGGATCCCGAACTTTTTGTGCTCGAATTGAGCAGCTTTCAATTAGAAGGCATCCGGAAGTTCCGACCCGACCTGGCCGTGATCCTCAACATTACCCCCGACCACTTGGAACGTCATGGCGGGCGGATGGAAGATTATGTACGGGCCAAGTTCCGTATTACGGAGAACCAAACAGAGAACGACCATCTCGTCGTGAACATCGACGATCAGGAGATAAGCAAAATGTTGGAAGCGGATGTGTCGCGCGCACGTATCCTTCCAATATCGCAGACGCAAAAGATCGAGAACGGCGCTTACATCGAAAATGAAAAGCTCATCACCAACATCGATCAAAAGGGTTTCACTATGTCGATACATCAGCTCGCTCTGAAAGGGCAACACAACAATTACAACAGCATGGCTGCGTCCGTGGCGGCTCGTGTGTTCGAGATCCGCAAGGAAGTGGTCCGGGAAAGCCTGGCGGATTTTCAGAACGCGCCCCATCGCCTGGAGTTCGTGGCCAATGTGCACGGTATCACCTTTACCAACGACTCCAAGGCGACGAACGTCAATGCGACCTGGTATGCCCTCGAGAGCGCGGATGCTCCCGTGATCTGGATCGTGGGGGGTGTGGACAAAGGGAACGATTACAGTTCGCTCCAGTCGCTCGTTCGCGATAAAGTGAAGGCAATTATCTGCCTGACGAAGGATCCGGATAAGATCCGGGAGGCTTTTGGTGACGTGGTGGACACGATCGTCGATGCCGGATCCGCCGTCGAAGCGGTGGGTTATGGTTACCGGCTTGGCCGGAAAGGGGATACAGTGCTCCTTTCCCCGGCCTGCGCTAGTTTCGATCTCTTCGAGGACTACGAGGATCGGGGGGAACAGTTCAAAAGCGCAGTGAGGGCCCTTTAAAGGAACCGATGAAACAGGTGCTCAAATACCTCGAAGGAGATCGCGTGATCTGGGTCGTGGCCGTCATCCTTGCTGTCCTGTCGGTCCTGGCCGTCTATAGTTCGATCTCGACCCTGGCTTTTGGTCAGCAAGGGGTGAGCACGGAATCTTTTCTCTTCAAGCACATCCTGATGCTGGGGTCGGGCTTCGTCCTCATGTACTTTGCTTCCCGCATCCCTTACAAGTATTACTCGCGCCTCTCACAGCTTCTGATCTGGCTTTCGGTCTTTTTGCTCCTCCTCACCCTTTTGATCGGTATCGACATCAACCAGGCAAGTCGTTGGTTGAGGATCCCTGTGATCGGGCAGACCTTCCAACCTTCCGACCTCGGAAAACTGGCCCTCATCATGTTCCTGGCCCGCGTTCTTGCTCAGCGCCAGGACCGCATCAAAGACCTCCGGGAAGGGGTGTTCCCCGCTATTCTTCCTGTGATCGTTTGTTGCCTGCTCATCCTGCCAGCGGACCTTTCCACGGCGGCCATGCTCTTCGGGATCTCCCTATTGCTCATGTTCATCGCGAGGGTCGCATTCAAACATCTCATGTTGATCGTCAGTACTGCTCTGGGCGGGTTCGGTCTCCTTGTGTTGCTGAGCACTGTACAACCCGGCCTTTTACCAAGGGTTGATACCTGGAAAGAGCGGGTGGCCGAATTCGGTGCAGGGGAGAACAAAGAAAGCTATCAGGCCCAGCATTCCAAGATCGCGATCGCAACGGGGGGATTGGTCGGAAAGGGACCGAGCCAGAGTACGTCGAGGAACTTCCTGCCCCATCCCTATTCCGACATGATCTATGCCTTCGTGATCGAAGAGTACGGGGCTGTATTCGGAGGGATGGGAGTGCTCTTTCTCTTTTTGATCCTGCTCTATCGCTCCATCCGGGTCGCCACCAAGTGCGAAAGTTCTTTCGGATCCTTGCTGGTGACCGGACTCAGCCTGCTTCTCGTCGGTCAAGGCCTTCTTAATATGGGCGTGGCTGTGGACCTCTTACCGGTAACAGGCCAACCTCTGCCCTTGGTCAGCATGGGAGGGACCTCCATTTGGTTCACCTGCGTGACCCTCGGGATCATCCTCAGCGTGAGCCGGCAAGTGGAAAAAGAAGAAGCTGCTTCTCCATCCCATGAAGAAACCTAGGTTCATGATAGCAGGTGGTGGAACCGGTGGCCATGTTTATCCGGCGATCGCGATAGCGGATGAGCTACGGGAGCGATTCCCGGAAGCTTCGATCCTCTTCGTGGGAGCGAAGGGGCGTATGGAAATGGAAAAGGTCCCCCAGGCCGGATATGCTATAAAAGGGCTTTGGATCAGTGGGTTCCAGCGAAGGTTCACCTTGTCGAACCTGCTCTTTCCCATCAAACTCCTTTGGAGTTATTTCCGTGCCTGGATCTTAGTGGGACGGTTCAAGCCCGATCTGGCGATAGGGGTCGGGGGCTATGCCAGCGGTCCGGTACTCCATGTGGCCTCGCTGAAAAAAGTCCCCACCCTCATCCAGGAACAGAACTCCTATGCAGGCATCACCAATCGCCTGCTCGGGAAGCGTGCTGATAAGGTTTGTGTCGCTTTCGAAGGCATGGAGCGATGGTTCCCGAGAGCGGAGGTCGTACTTACGGGTAATCCCGTGCGGAAGGACTTGATGGAACTCGAAGGAAAGCGGGATGAGGGGATGGCTCATTTCGGACTCGGTGGAGACCGTCCGGTGCTACTCGTGCTCGGGGGGAGTTTGGGTGCAAGGGCCATCAACGAGAGCATGCTCGAGCACGCTGAACGGTTTGTGGAAGAGGGACTGGATATCCTGTGGCAATGCGGGGCACGTTATCTTGAAGAGGTTCAAGAGCGCCTTTCAGGAAAGGAAGCTCACTTGCATGTCCATCCTTTTATCGAACGGATGGACCTTGCTTATGCGGTGACCGATCTCGTTATCGCGAGGGCCGGCGCTATTTCTGTTTCCGAGATCGCCGCTGCCGGTCGGCCGGCGATCTTTATCCCATCGCCACATGTCGCGGAGGATCATCAAACAAAGAACGCCAAGGCCTTTGTCGATAAAGGGGCAGCAGTTCTCGTTCCTGACGATAAGGCTAAAAGCGAGCTCTCAGATGCTGTTATGGGACTTTTGAAAGATCCTTCTGAACGGGAAAGGCTCGCATCGAACATGAAAGAGGTGGCTTTTACAGACTCCGCAGGGCGGATCGCAGAAGAGGCCATCGAGACCATGGAAAAGAAGAGCGGATGATGCTCGAGGCACTCCATAGGGTTCATTTGCTCGGGGTCGGTGGGATCGGGACGAGTGCACTCGCTCGCTATTTTCTCCAGAAGGGGGTCGCTGTGAGCGGTTACGACCGAACGGATTCCGAGATGACGCGCGCGCTTCAAAAAGAAGGGGCACTGGTTCATTTCGAGGACGATCCTGCTCAGCTCCCTTCGAAGCTGTTGGAAGAAAAACCTGAAAGGGTGCTCGTTATCCGTTCGCTTGCTGTCGACGAGGGGAACCAAGAATTGAATTTTTTGAAAGAAAAGGGTTTCCAAGTGAAGACCCGCCCCCAGGTCCTCGGAGAGATAGCAAAAGCGTACAGATGCATCGCAGTGGCCGGGACGCACGGCAAGACGACGACTTGCTGTATGTTGACCGAACTTCTCTATAGCTGTGGGATCCCTTGCCATGCCCTTCTCGGTGGGATATCGGCCAGGTTCGGCTCCAACGTACTGCTCGAGGGAGAGGCTGATCATCTCGTGGTGGAAGCTGATGAGTACGGACGTTCTTTCCTTGAGCTCGAGCCCGATACCGCTATCATCACCGCGCTCGAAGAGGATCATCTCGACGTTTATAGGGACAGCCAAGGCCTCCAGGAGGCCTTCTTCGGATTCCAACGAAAGGTTCATCAAAGGGGGCATCTTCTGCTGGAAGAGCACGTGCCAGAGGCCCCGGAGCTCGAAGTCAGGGTCTCCCGTTTTGGAAAGGAGGCTGGTGTGGATGCCAGGGTCGCTGATGTACGACCGGAAGCCGGTCGTTATCGATTCGATCTCTATTTGGAAGGAAAAGCGTGGAAAGGACTGCGCTCGAGCATGCCGGGCATGCACAACGTACTCGATCTGAGCGCTGCGATCGCGGTCGCTCATCGCCTAGGGGCCGAAGAAGGAGCTGTAAGAGCCGCTTTGGATGAGATCGCCGGGGTGCGGCGGCGCTTCGAGTTCCGGCTCGAAACGGAAGAGCACGTTCTGATCGACGATTATGCGCATCACCCCACCGAACTCGAGGCGGTTATCCGTACTGCCAGGGAACTCTATCCCGATCGGGCGATCGCCGGCGTCTTTCAGCCGCACCTATATTCCCGTACCCGCGACCATGCTGAAGGGTTCGGGAAGGCATTATCATCCCTGGATCAGGTGCTCTTGCTTCCCATATACCCTGCTCGCGAACAGCCCATTTCAGGAGTGCGTTCGGAGATCTTGCTCGATCACATCGAGGGTGCTCAAAAGGCGCTGGTCCAAAAAGAGAGCCTGGGCGATGCCGTCCTGGCTATGGGACCGGATGTCCTTTTGATGCTCGGTGCAGGGGATATTGCTGACAAGGTCGATGATATCAGAGAGCTATTGATCGAATGGTCTGAAAAAGAAAGACGAAAAGGGGATGGATCTTGATAATTCTGTGGAAAAACCCGCGCGGCCCACTTTCCAAGAGGGAAAGAAATTAAGGGAACTTCGGTAATGAAGATGAAACGTCTTCTGCGATACGGCATATCGGTGCTTTTCCTTGCTGCTTTCGTGCTCCTTCTCGGGGCGGTCGAGCATTCCCGCAATAATGCGGTCTGTGAACGGATCAGTGTGGAGGTCGATATGTCAGAGGGAATGTTCTTCCTCCACAAAAAGGATATTAAGGAGTTCCTTCATGACCGGGATGACAGTTTGATCGGTCATCCCTTGGCATCCATCGACCTGAACGAGCTCGAAAGGGAATTGCAACGTATTCCGGAGGTCAAGGAGGCCCAAACCTTTTACGGATTGGATGGCACGCTACGGGTGCAGGTGGATCAAAGACGCCCGCTGGCCCGCTTCATCCCTAAGGATGGAGCAAGTTATTACTGGGATCAGGAAGGGGAGCCGATGCCGCTCTCTCCCCAGTACACACCCCGAGTGCCCGTCGTCACCGTGGATGGGGATCATCCTGTTCTAAAACGCAATAATGCCAATAAGAAAAAGCAACGTTTTCATCGTCTTTTGAAGGTCGTTCAGAACGATCCCTTTTGGCAGAAGCAGATCCAGGAGATCCATATCGATGAGAACGGGGGCCTCGAGCTCGTCCCTTTGGTAGGGGACCACCGGGTCATCTTCGGGGACCTGGAGGATGCTGAAAAGAAATTGCGCAAACTGAAGCTGTTCTACCGAGAAGCTTCTGTGCATACTGGTTTGGATCGATACGATACCCTGGACCTCCGCTTCGGGGACCAGGTCGTAGGAAAAAAGAAAGCTCATGGAGGAACCTGAGATCATCGTCGGACTCGACATCGGGACCACCAAGATCGCTTGCATCGTAGGTCGGAAGACCGAGTACGGGAAGATCGAGGTCCTCGGGATCGGCCGTTCCGATTCGCGGGGGGTCACGCGTGGCGTGGTATCCAATATCGAAAAGACGGTGGATTCCATAAAAAAGGCCGTTCAAGAAGCTGAAGAACGCTCGGAGGTCGAGATCCATCACGTGAACGTCGGGATCGCCGGGCAGCATATTAAGAGTGTGCAAACGCGGGGATGGAGGAAAACCGATAGCAAGGAGGACCTGATCCAGCAGGAAGATGTGGACGCCCTGATCGAGGATATGTACGACGTGAAAATGAATCCGGGTGAAGAGATCATTCACGTCCTACCCCAGGAGTACATCGTGGACGGGCAGGAGGGGCACAAGCATCCCGCCGGAGCACCCGGGGTTCACCTCGAGGCCAACTTCCACGTGATCATCGGGGATATCGCTGCCGCGAAGAACATCTACAAGTGCGTTCATATGGCCGGATTGGAAGTGGATGACCTGATCCTCGAACCCCTTGCCTCTTCCGAGGCTGTTCTGAGCCAGGAGGAAAAGGAAGCAGGAACTGCTATCGTGGATATCGGCGGGGGAACCACTGACATCGCGATCTTTCAGGAAGAATTGATCCGCCATACAGCGGTCATTCCCTTTGGGGGAAATGTGGTGACCGACGATGTGAAGACCGGGTGTACCATTATACAACGCCAGGCCGAGCAGCTAAAGGTGAAATTCGGGTCCGCTCTTGCCCTGGAAGGGCAGGACAACGATATCGTCTGCATCCCCGGGCTAAGGGGACGTCCGCCCAAAGAGATCTCGGTAAAGAACCTTTCCCACATCATCCAGGCCCGGATGGAAGAGATCCTGGACAACGTTTATTACGAGATCCACAGTTCTGGCTACAAGGATCGAATGTTAGGAGGGATCGTGTTGACAGGCGGAGGCTCGCAACTCCATCACATCAGCCAGCTCTGTGAATATGTGACCGGGATGAGCACCCGGGTCGGGCATCCGAACGAAAACCTCGGGAAGACCCAGCAGGAATCGGTCACCAGCCCCATGTACGCTACCGGCGTTGGGCTTATCAGCAACGGTTTCAAAAGTTATCAGGAAAAACGTCGAAAGGAAGGTCGCATTACGACACACTCTAAAAAGACCAAAGGGAACTTCTTCGAAAAGATCTTCGCTAAGGGCAAACAATGGTTCGAAGAGGATGCCGATCGTTCCGATTGATCAAGTCTCATTAAAACCCGCGTCTTATGGGTATAGAATTCGATATGCCAAAGGATAACAACTCGATCATCAAAGTGATCGGAGTCGGTGGTGGCGGCAACAATGCCGTCGATCACATGTATCAGGAAGGTATCACGGGTGTCGATTTCATCGTGGTCAATACCGACCAGCAAGCTATCGACATGAGCCCCGTCCCTACGAAGGTCCAGATCGGTGGAAGCCTTACGGAAGGGATGGGTGCCGGATCCGTCCCAGAGGTCGGAAGGAACGCAGCTATCGAGGACATCGATGCTGTGAAGGAATACCTTCAGCAAGGGACCAAGATGGTCTTTGTTACCGCCGGAATGGGAGGTGGTACTGGTACAGGTGCTGCCCCGGTCATCGCTTCTGCCGCTCGGGAGATGGGGCTCCTTACGGTCGGTATCGTGACCCTTCCTTTCAACTTCGAAGGCAAGCGACGCAAAGAACAATCCGAGGAAGGGATCCGAGAGATGCGCGAAAGCGTGGATACCCTTTTGGTCATATGTAACGATAGGCTCCGCGAAATGTACGGGAATCTGAACCTCAGCAATGCTTTTGCTCAGGCCGATGATGTCCTGGCCACGGCAGCAAAGGGTATTGCCGAGATCATCACGGTCCCGGGCCAGATCAATGTCGATTTCAAGGATGTCAACACCGTGATGAAGGATTCGGGGGTCGCTATTCTGGGATCCTCTAAGGCGCAGGGTGAGGACCGGGCCGAACAGGCCGTCCAAAAAGCTCTTTCCTCTCCGCTACTTAACGACAACGATATCGAAGGGGCTCAGCATGTACTCCTGAACATCACCTACGGAGAGCAGGAAGTTCTGATGGATGAAATATCCGAGATCACGCAATATATCCAAGAAGAGGCAGGATCTACAGCAGATGTTATATGGGGGCATGGTAAAGACCCTTCTTTGGAGGATGAGGATATCAGCGTGACCATTATCGCAACAGGGTTCGAATCAGGACCGAGAACAGGTAGCGAGCTCGACCAGAAGGAAGAAGAGGAAAAGAAGCGCTACGTTCGTCTGGAAGAGGAGAGCGATGAAAAGGAAGCGGATGATCCTCCTCAAGTCGCTCCGGATGAAGGGGCTTCGGATGTTACAGAAGGATCCGCCCCTGATGATGGGGAAGAGGGGATCCCTTATTTGAAGGAAGGGCAGCCTGATAGAAAGGAGGACAGGAATGAGGGATCGGCCATTGAAGAAAGCAGCCCGTACCGGAAAGGCAGAAGCGAGCATGAAGAAGAGGAGGAAAAGCTTCATGATCCTGCCCCAAAGGCTTCAAAAGAAAAAGAGCAGCAGGAGCGAAAGGGAGCTGCTGAGGAAAGCGGTGAGGAACGCAGGGCAGCTGAACGAATGGGCCGTATCCGGGAAATGACGATGAAACTTCGGTCTCATTCCCGGGTGTCCGACCTGGAAAAGGAACCGGCTTATCGAAGGAAGAACGTTTCCCTCGAGGATCCTCCCCCTTCGGATCGGTCCGAAGTTTCCCGCTACAGTCTTTCCAACAACGAAGGAGAGGAAGGAGAGCAAAAGCCCGGCATACGCGAGAACAATTCTTATCTTCACGACAAGCCGGATTAAGGGGTCCAACCTCGCTCAGTTGCTCTTCGTTCCGATAACATAAAACTGCAAAGACTTTTTTCTATATTTGAAGGTGCAATCAAAATCTCGCAACCGATGAGGAGAACAATCTACCTAGCTGTCGTTTTTCTAATGCTCGCTGGTACTGGGCTGGCCCAACAGTCAGGGACTGAGGGTTGGCAACGGAAGCAACCCGAACTCAGGCCACAATTCGACCAGAAGAAAGCATCTGATTTTCATCGTTTCCCCAACCAAAGCGGGGTCAATTCCGCAAATCGGGCTCCATGCCATGGGGATACGATCTTTTATGAAGATTTTGCCAACCAGTTCAATGGGAACAATACCCATGGTATTGGCTGGGATACCACAGGGAACGGACAAACCGCAACAGATCCCTGGCAAGCATGTAATTCGAATTGTCAAAGCTCAGGTCAGTATCCGATCGGTCCTTTGAATTCCACCACTGCCAGCAACGGATACGTCCTCGCTGACGTTCAATCCGCATTTGGGTATATATCTTCAGCCGCCGGGCCACCTCCTGAACTCCATCTAGAGATGGACTCTGCCATCGACCTTACTGGTTATGATCAACCGGTCGTATCGGTTCAGACCATCTTCCGTTATTGCTGTGCATTCGGTCATAATGTTTACATGGAAGTGAGCACCGATACGGGATGGTATCGGTTCAATCTCAGTCGGTATTACGAGACCAATATCGGACCGCCGAATCCGACCACCTTCACTTTCGGACTTGAAGAAGCCATCTCTTCGAATCAGGATTCTGTCAAGATCCGGTTCACTTGGCCTCCTACAGAATCTCAGGGATATGTTGTGGGCTATTATTCCTGGTTGATCGATGATGTGGTCATCCGTGAAGGCCACAAGAACGATCTTTCCATCACTCAGAGCGCTGCAATGATCTCCAAGAACAGCCAGTATTACAACAGTTCCTCCCTTCCCACATACGAAAACAGCCAAGGGGTGAACTTCGGGATCGATGGTGTTTATCCCGGCGAATACACCATCATCCCTGATTGCAATCTGGATTCCTTGCGTTTGGGAGGTCAGCTTTGCAATATGGGAAGAAATTCCGTCGATAGTGCGATGCTTCAGAGCCTGGTACGGGATGAAGCATCCGGGAATTTCGTCTATGCTGATTCTACCATGGTCCAGCTCGATTCCATGAGTTGTTACGGAGGAAATATCCATGGATATCAACCCCCTTATCCGGATACCCTCTGGGCTCCCACTGAATTCATGGCGTATGATACGGGAACTTATACGGTACTTCATCAGGCCGCAATAGGTGGTGATACCGCGGATTGTTACTTCGATAACAATACCGGAGTCCCGGAGCAAGCGGTGGATCGTTTCCGGATCAGTGACAGCACCTATGGGATCGATGATTATCCGCTTTATGGTCAATTTTTCCGGCGCCCTATCACCACTGATCCAAATCAAGGGTCATACCCGACGATGACCATTTACAATGTTTTCGATTTCACTTGGTTCGACTCCAATGTCGATACGGTCAAGCAGATCTGTTTCCACGTCCATGCCGATTCAACGGATGTTGGGGCTAGTGTTACGGCAGGATTGAGCGCCTTTAGTGGGGATGTGTACGGGCAATCCTCCATCTATACGATCACTGCCCAGGATACAGGGTCATGGGTTTGCCTTGATATAGCCTATGATGCGAACGGGAACCCCATTAATGGTGTGGCCGTTCCGAAGAACAGTGACACGATCACCACGGCCTTTGTCGAACACCAAGGCGGAAGCCAGAATTTCGGCGTTTCTGCATCTGGTTATCATAGGTTCTGGCAGTATAAGAGTTGGTACTATTGGCAAGGGGAGAACAACCCTTACACCACCAACACCATTCCTGCCATTCGAGTGGCGATGAACGGATCACGAAGGGAGAATACGGTCGTCCAAAAGAGCGTCTGTGACAGCTTCACGACCTCTGGTGGGCAGACCTATTATACGGATGGACAGTACCAAGACACTGCATGGGGAACCCCCGGAAGCTGTGCAGGTATCCATACGGCTGACGTGACCGTCTATCAATCGAAGAGCAAGACCATCGATCGTACGGGATGCACATCTTATACGGTCCCGAGCGGGGATGAGACCTATACCTCCCCGGGCACCTATATGGATACCATTCCGACCGCCAGGGGTTGTGATAGCGTGCTTACGATCAACCTCACCTTGGGAACGCCCGATACGAGTGTTACCAAGATCGATTCCACCGCCACCCTCGAGGCCAATCTCGGTGGTGCGAATTCCTATCAGTGGGTCGAATGCGGTGGATCCGCGATCAGCGGGGCTACTTCTCAGTCCTTCCAGCCCAGTCAGAACGGCGATTATGCTGTCGTGATCGATCAAGGGGGCGGATGCATGGACACCTCGAATTGCCATACGATCACCACCGTTGGTATCGGGGATTACCGAGAAGATGCACCGCTTGCGCTCTATCCGAACCCGACGAAAGGCGACTTTACTTTGGAACTCGGAAAAACGGGTAGGGATCTTCGGATGCGCATCACCGACCTGCAAGGTCGCGTTGTCAAGGAACGGGAGAGCATCAATAGCGCTCGCGTTCAATTCGAGCTGGATCAGCCCGAAGGCGTCTATCTCGTTCACCTGAGCAACGAAGAGACCAACAAGGTCATCAAACTGGTGAAAAAGTAAGAGGGCTTCAGTAACGTCCCTCTCTAACTAAAAGAGGCCGTTCCGAAAGGAGCGGCCTCTTTTTTTATCCCGTTAACGTGTGAAGGGAAGTTGGGCTTATTTTCCCGAACGGAGCGTGTCCTTCAAGGAGCGCATGAACTCGGATGCGTATACAAAGTCCGTGAGCTCCTTGTTATCCGCGTAAAGGATGTCCTCTTTACTGCCCTCCCACCATTTCTTTCCATTGTGCAGGAAGGCCGTATAATCGCCGATCTCGATCACCGAGTTCATATCGTGGGTGATGACGATGGTCGTCATGTCGAACTCGTAAGTAAGTTCTCGGATCAGGTTGTCGATCACGATCGAAGTCTGAGGATCGAGGCCTGAGTTCGGCTCGTCACAAAAGAGGTATTTGGGGTTCATCGATATCGCCCGTGCGATCCCCACCCTTTTTTTCATCCCCCCGCTCAATTCCGCTGGATATAGCTCATTGCTCCCCTTCAGGTTCACGCGGTCCAGGCAAAGGTCCACCCGCTCCTTCATCTCCTTTCGACTTTTCTTCGTGAACATCGTCAAGGGGAACATGACGTTCTCCTCTACGCTCAGGGAATCGAAAAGCGCACTGCCTTGAAAGAGCATTCCGATCTCCTGGCGGACATCCCGCTTTTCCCTTCGTTTCATTTGAGAAAAGTGCCGGCCGTCATAGATCACTTTTCCTTCTTCGAATTCCAGAAGCCCGACCACGCATTTGGCCAGGACGGACTTTCCAGAACCGCTTCTGCCGATGATGAGATTCGTGCGTCCCTTTTCGAAGGTGATATCGATATCCTCCAGGACCGTTTCTCCTCCAAAGGATTTGGTTAATCCCTTCACTTCTATCATATGAGGAGCATATTGGTCAGGATGTAGTTGGCGATCAGGATCAGAATACTGCTATGGACAACCGCTCGCGTGCTCGATCGCCCGACCTCCAGAGCACCTCCGTCCGTGAAATATCCTTGATAGGCTGAGATCGTCGTGATGATGAATGCGAATACGACCGTTTTTATCAGCGCATAGGTCACTGAAAAGGTCTGAAAATCGAACTTGATTCCGTAGAGATAGCCATGCTCCGTCATAATGCCGGTGGAAAGGACCACCAGGTAACCGCCCAAAAGGCCTAGTCCCATGCTGAAGATCACAAGGAACGGAAAAAAGAACATGGCCGCAAGGATCTTGGGAAAGATCAGATAACCGGCGGAATTCACCCCCATGATGTCAAGTGCATCGATCTGTTCCGTAACGCGCATCGTCCCGAGCTCAGAGGCTATGTTGGACCCTACCTTACCTGCCAGAATAAGGGAGATGATCGTGGGAGAGAACTCCAGGATGACCGATTGCCTCGTTGTATATCCGACCGTGTAAAGCGGGACCCATGGACTTCCGATCATGGAGGCTGTCTGGAGCGTGATAACAGCTCCCATGAAAACCGATATAAGGGCAACGATCCCGAAAGAATTGAGTCCCAAGCTCCGTGTCTCCAACATGAATTGCTTCCAATAGATGTGGAACTTTTCAGGCTTGCTGAAGACATCCCGCAGGAGCAGGCAATAATTCCCAATATGGGCAAAAACGTTCATGAAGCTCCTAAGATAATGAAAGCGCTACATGCAGTGTTAGGCGAAGTCCTATACCCTTCCTTCTTTCCGGTTCATTATCTTTGGAAAAGAAGCAAAGGCTTCATGCATAAAAGCTCCGGTTTCCATAAGGTCCTTGTCCTTTTACTCTCGCTCGGGCTTTTCCAGTCATGTTCCCTCTTCAAGGAGGATAAGTGCATGGAATGCCCTAAATGGGAAGTGAAAGCTCCTAAGGTCGAGCCTGCAAGGTGAGCGAACGCTTTCCGAACGGTTTGGAGAAATATCTGCCTTCCGCAGCAATGCCCATATTGCAGGAATGGCACTTTCCAGCCCCGTTCGAGCTTCATTTGAAGGCCGGACGGAAGAGTAAATTGGGCGATCATCGTCCACCCCATGAAGGAAAGCCTCACTGCATTACCGTGGGCCGCGATCTTGGCCCATATTCCTTTCTGATCACGCTCATCCACGAATTGGCCCACTTGATGACCTACGAAGAAGTTAGAGGGCGTATAAGTCCGCATGGGCGTGAGTGGAAGGAGGTTTTTAAGCGGATGATGGCCCCGTTCCTTACTGAGCAGATCTTTCCATCCTTCCTTTTATCCGTGCTCCAACAGCATATGAAGGACCCCAAGGCTTCTATGCACGCCGATCCTGATCTCTTGGGTGCGCTTCGGGAATTGGAGGATCCAGATGGAATATCGCTTTCGGAACTTCCTGAAGGAAGTCATTTTATGCTCGACAAAGGTTGGGTCATGCGAAAAGGCAAAAAGCTCCGGACCCGTTACCGCTGCGAGAGGATCGGCAGTTCCCGGGTCTATCTCGTTAATGGGTCCGCTCGGGTCCATCCGATCGAAGAAAAGAAGAGCTGAAAAGGCACGGGATCTTTCTATTTTTGGGCTAAGCGAACGAAGATGGATCCTCGACATTCTTACTGCGTCATTATGGCCGGCGGTATTGGAAGCCGCTTTTGGCCCATGAGTCGGTCCAGCCGACCTAAGCAATTCCACGATATCCTGGGAGTGGGTCGTACCCTTCTCCAAATGACCTTTGACCGGCTTCGTCGGATCACCAGCTCCGACCGGATCTATGTGGTCACGAATCAGGACTACGCGGGGCTTGTTAAGGAGCAATTGCCTGAGATCGGTGAAGACCAGATCCTCGCCGAGCCGATGCGTCGAAATACCGCGCCATGCGTTGCTTATGCTGCTCATAAGATCTGCGGGGTCGATCCTGAGGCTTGTTTGCTCATCGCTCCATCCGATCATCTGATCGAAAAGGAAGGAGCCTTCGTGGAGACGGTGCAGGTTGCTATGGACCGTGCTGTGGAAGCGGAACGGCTCGTTACGCTGGGTATCAGGCCTACCCGGCCGGATACTGGTTACGGCTATATCCAATTCGATGACGACCCGGGCTCCGGATCATCGAGGGTCCGCAAGGTGCTTGCTTTCACTGAAAAGCCTGATAAAGCAACGGCTGAGCGATTCCTCGAACAAGGGGATCATTATTGGAATTCGGGGATCTTCATTTGGCATGTCCAAAGCATCCTGAATGCCCTCAGGGAACATTTGCCACAGTTGGACTGCTTGTTCCGCGAAGGGAAGGAGGCTTACAACCGCCAGGAGGAAACCGCTTTCATCGAACAAGCTTATGGGAATTGCCCTGATGTTTCGATCGATCACGGGGTAATGGAAAAGGCCGGTAACGTGGATGTCGTTCTTGCGGATATCGGGTGGTCCGACCTCGGGACCTGGGGTGCTCTTCACGAGCTCATGGAAAAGGACGCGAACGGGAACGCCGTCGTCGGTGAAAAGACCGCACTTTACGGTACGAAGAACTCCATCGTTCAGGTCCCTGCGGATAAACTCGTCGTCCTCCAGGGCGTGGAGGATCTGATCGTGGTCGAATCGGACGGCGTGCTGCTCATCTGTCACAAAGACGATGAACAGAAGATCAAGGGGATCGCTGAGGAAGTGAACCGCGAAAGCGGCTCAGGTCATGTCTGAGGGAGGTCCCCGATCATTTGATTGGGGTCGACCCATCGTTCGAACTCTTCTTCCGTTAAGTACCCGCTTTTCACCGCTTCTTCTTTAAGCGTTGTTCCGTTCTGATGGGCTGCTTTGGCGATCGATGCTGCCTTTTCATATCCGATATGAGGGTTCAAAGCAGTGACCAGCATGAGCGAATTGCGAAGATTGCTTTCGATCCGTTCCCGATTCGGCTCGATGCCGACGGCGCAACGATCGTTGAAGGAGCTGCAGGCATCTCCGATCAACTTGGCGGAATGAAGGAGGTTATGGGCCATCATAGGCTTGAAGACGTTCAGCTCGAAGTGACCGGTCATTCCCCCGTTCGATAGGGCAGCATCGTTCCCCAGCACTTGGGAGCATACCATCGTGAGTGCTTCGGGTTGCGTAGGGTTCACCTTTCCGGGCATGATCGAAGAGCCCGGTTCGTTGGCCGGAATAATGATCTCGCCGATACCACAGCGGGGGCCTGAAGCGAGCATGCGGATATCGTTCCCGATCTTCATGAGCGATACCGCCAATTGCTTGAGCGCTCCGTGCGTTTCCACAAGGGCATCATGAGCAGCGAGCGCTTCGAATTTGTTCGTGGCGGTGCTGAAAGGATGACCGGTGAGTTCGGCGATCTTCTCAGCGACCTTTTCGGCGTATCCTTCAGGGGTGTTGATGCCGGTTCCCACGGCTGTTCCTCCCAGGGCGAGTTCAGAAAGGTGACCGAAACTGTCCTGGAGGGCCTTTATCCCATGATCCAATTGCGAAACATATCCGGAGAACTCTTGACCCAGCGTAAGGGGGGTAGCGTCCATGAAATGGGTCCTCCCGATCTTAACCTCTTCCATCATCGCTTTGGAGCGCTCCTGAAGCGTGTCGCGTAGCTTTTCGATGCCGGGAAGGGTCCGCTCTATGATCACCTTATAAGCAGCGATGTGCATGGCGGTCGGGAAGGTGTCGTTGGAGGATTGGGAGCGATTGACATCGTCGTTGGGATGGATCACCCTTTCCTGCTCCTCAAGGCTTCCCCCGTTAAGAACATGGGCACGGTTAGCGACCACTTCGTTCACGTTCATGTTCGATTGAGTGCCCGAACCGGTCTGCCAGACCACGAGCGGGAACTGATCGTCCAGTTCTCCGGCTAGGATCTCGTCGCACACCCTGGCGATCAGGTCTTTTTTCTTTTCCTCCAGCGCCCCTAGTTCGTGATTGGTGATCGCAGCAGCTTTCTTGAGGTAGGCGAATCCATGGATGATCTCACGGGGCATTCGGTCCTCTCCGATCGGAAAATTGTTGCGGCTACGCTCCGTCTGGGCTCCCCAGTATTTATCAGCGGGTACGGGGACCTCACCGAGCGTATCCTTTTCGATCCTTTGTTCCTGACCGTTGGTGCTCATAGCGTTCGTTTTTTTTAAAGCAGTTCTTTAACATTCTCGGGAGGGCGCCCAAGTACGGCCTTTTCCCCTTTTATGACGATAGGTCGTTCGATGAGCTTCGGGTTCTTGCTCAATACTTGCAACCATTCAGCTTCGTTCAGTTCCTTGTCTTTGAAGTTCTCTTTGTAAGCCTTTTCGTTCTTGCGGATGATGTCCTTCACCTCCATCCCAAGTTTGCTAAGGAGCTTTTGGAGCTCCTCACTGCTCGGGGGCTCCTTCAGATATTCCACGATCTCCGGTTCGATCCCTTCATCGCGAAGGATCTGAAGGGTCTCACGGCTTTTCTTGCAACGGGGGTTGTGGTAGATGACCATCTTACTCGTTCTCGTTCTGAAGGGCCCCTTCCGGATCGTTCTGTTGCATCAGGTAAGCCTTCAAAAAAGGCTGGAGGTCTCCGTCTAGCACATCCTCAACATTAGAGGTCTCTTTTTCAGTACGGAGGTCTTTGATCATCTGATAAGGGTGCAACACATAGTTCCGGATCTGAGAACCCCACTCGATCTTCTGTTTGTTCGATTCGATCTCTTCCCGCTTCGCATCCTGCTTCTGGCGTTCGATCTCATAGAGTTGTGAGCGCAGAAGCTGCATTGCCTTGTCCTTGTTGGTGTTCTGCGAACGGGTCTCCGAATTCTCGATGATGATGCCGGTAGGCTGATGACGGAGCCTTACGGCGCTCTCGACCTTATTGACGTTCTGCCCCCCTTTTCCGCTTGCCCGGAAGGTCTCGAATTCGATATCGGAAGGTTCTATATGGATATCGATCGAGTCGTCCGCGAGCGGATATACGTAGACGGAAGCAAAGGAAGTATGCCGTCTCCCGTTGGAATCGTAGGGAGATATACGGACGAGCCGGTGGACGCCGTTCTCTCCTTTCAGGTATCCGAAAGGATGGTCCCCGTCGATCTGGATCGTGGCCGACTTGATACCCGCCGTGTCCCCTTCCTGAATGTCGATGTCGGTGACCTTATAGCCGTTCTCGTTGGCCCACATCTTGTACATCCGGAGTAGCATTGCCGCCCAGTCACAGCTCTCCGTACCGCCGGCACCAGGAGTGATCTGCATGATCGCTGGACGCGCGTCCTCCTGGCTGTCGAGCATGTTCTTGAATTCCAAGTCTCCGATCAGGGAGCGGGCCTCTTCGTACTTCTGGTCGAGTTCGCTTTCCGATCCTTCGCCCTCTTGGTGAAAATCGTGGAGCACCTGGAGGTCCTCCACTGCCTGACGGGTTTGCTCGTAGCTCTCCGTCCAGTTTTTGAGGGTCTTGATCCGCTTGAGGATCTTTTGGGCTTCGTCCGGGTCGTTCCAGAATTCAGGGTCCTGGGTCAGTTTTTCGTCCTCTTGGATCTTTTCGAGCTTTCCGTCAACGTCAAAGATACTCCCTTAGCGCCTTCACGCGCCGGGATAGTTCGTCGATCCGTTCCTGATTCACCATGACCTTAACCTTTATTATCCGGTTCGGACAAAGGTATGAGATAGGAGAGAAAGCAGCTCATCCCTTATTCGTAGAAAGGCTGGGGCTCGTCGATCCCTTTCTTGTTGAACCGGATCCCGAGGACCACCTCGTGCGTACCATTGCTGTAGTTGTTCAGCTTGCTGGTGGTGAAATCGTGGGAATAACCGAAAAGAAGGTGCTTTTTGAAGATGAAGCCAAAGGTCGCTGAGAACGCGTCGTTGGTGCGGTAACCTCCACCCAGCCAAACCTGACTCCTGTAGATGATCCGGGCATTGATGTCCACTTTGAGCGGAGTCGGGTGGACGTACTTGATGATGGAGAAGGGTTCCACGTCCCAATCCTCGCTCAATTCGAAGCGATATCCTCCGTGTAGGAAATAGTGGTCCTGAAGGCGGCTATAGGGAGCAGTGGTCTTTTCGAACATCTTGATCTTCGTCTGCAATAACTGCGGTGCCGAAAAGCCCACGTAATACTTGTCCTTTTTGTAGAGGTAAGCACCGAATTTAGCATCGGGCAGGATGGAGGAGTAAAGTTTGTTCTTGATGACGGGATCGTTCTCCTCCTTGAAAGTGATCTTCTGCGCATCGATCTGGAATTGGAGCAAGCCAGCGGATAGCGCGAGAGAGAGCTTCAGGTCGTCATCGTTGAGCTTGAAGTGGTAGGAATAGGAGAATTGCGCACCGGTCCTTCGCGTGGGGCCAACGATGTCAGTGTACAAATAACCTCCAAGACCAACGTTGCGGTTCTTATTGGGACCGTGGACGCTCAGGGTGAAAGTCCTGGGGGCATCCGTAATGCCCACCCATTGATAGCGGTGGTTCGAGCGTACATCGTAGTAGGGTTTGCTTCCACCGACCGCTGGATTGATCGCATAGCGATTGAAGCGGAACTGGGTGTATTGGGGCAATTGCTGCCCTTGGACCTCCTTTAACCCGAAGCTCAAAAGGAGGAATAAGAGGAGCCCGTATGGAAGAGAAGCTCTCATGATCAGCGCACGATGGTTAGCGGACCCGTGTATTTTTGTTTGACCGCATCGGGATCGTTGAGGTCGATCACGTAGTAATAGGTACCGACCGGTACTGGTTTCCCGTTGTAGGTGCCATCCCAGGGCTCTTCATATCCCTTGGAATGGAAGAGTCGCTCGCCCCAACGGTTGTATACGTCCACTGTAGCATCCGGGAATTCTTCGATCCTATCGATCTCCCAAACGTCGTTCACACCATCTCCGTTCGGGGAGAACCCGTCCGGGAAGGCGAGGTCCGGTTTGACATCGATGCTCACACTGTCCACTGCTGTGCAGCCAAAGGCGGTCGTCACCGTTACGGTGTAAGTGTAGGTTCCGGGTTCTTTGGGCATGATCACCGGGGAACCTGAACTACTGTCCTGGGTGAACCAATCTTGGGGCTCCCAGCTAAAGCTCGATCCACTGGGCCCGGTAGGGGTACCTCCGAGTTCGTGCTCCTCGTCAACGATGATGGTCGCATCCTCCCCTGCGTCCGCGTTCGGGTTGCTATTGACGGAAATGGCCACTGTGTCCGTATCCGAGCAGGGAGAATTGTAGGCGATGTAGTAGAATGAGCCATCGGAATTGATAATGGCTTCGAGGCTATCCCCTGCACTCACTTGGTTGCCATTAGGGTCGATCCATTCGCTGTTCGTGACTCCTCCATTTCCTACAAGGATCAGAGAGTCGCCTTCACAAACATTGGTATCGGGGCCCGCATCAGCACTTGCAAGGACGGTGGGATCCAGTTGGACGGTATCCGTTTTTGTGCAACCCTGATCATCCTCGACTTCGACAACGTATTCCCCGGCGTTGAGGGAATCGATGTCCTGATCCGCAGCGTTAAAGCCGTTCGGTCCGGTCCAGGTGTAACTATAAGGAGTGCTTCCTCCTGAGACACTGATATGGATAGCGCCCGTCCCTGCATCTTGACATTGGGGCTTTTGAGTGGAGTCCACATTCACCATAATGGGTGTGGGAGCATCGATCGTCACCTGTTGCGAGTCCACGCATCCATTGGCGTCCGTTACGGTGACCGATTGGGTGCCCGCACAAAGCCCGCTCGCTTGTGATCCACTGGCCCCACTGGGATCCCATTGGATGGTGTAGGGGAAGCTGCCCCCTGTCAGGCTGACCTTGGCTTCCCCATCGCAGGCTCCGTTGCAGGAGACATCTTTCGCATTGGGTAGGTTGAATTGCAAAGGAGTGGCTTCTTCGATCTGTACCGTGGCATAGCCCATACAACCGTTGGAGGTGTCCGTCACCTCGACCGTATACTGTCCCGGACAAAGGCCCGCTGCCGTATCACCGCTCTGACCGATCGGGTTCCCGTTCTTATCCAGCCAATCATAGATCACGGTAGAGCTACCAGAAACCTCTGCATAAGCTTCTCCGTCACATTCACCTTGGCAGCTCTCGTCTATGGAACTAGCAGTTACGATGGGTGCACTGCTCCCGGGGACGGAATAGGTAAAGGTCTCCGTGCATCCATTATCGTCCGTTACGGTAACACTGTAAATCCCTTCGCAAAGATTGGTGATCGTCGAACTGGAGGATCCGTTCGACCAAGCGTAAGTATAGGGAGGGGTCCCGCCCTTGACATTAAGGTCGATGACACCATCACAAGTTCCACAAGTAGCGGGATAGATGTTGGTGCTGTCGGTCATCGGGGAGGGCTCGGAAATATCGATGCTCGCTGTGGTCACACAACCTGAGCTGTCCTCGATCTGAACGAAATAAGTCCCGGCACACAAGCTGTCGTGTCCGCTCGAGTCGGTGCCGTCGTGGAGCCAATGGAAATCGTAAGGGGCTGTTCCTCCACTTACGCTTATAGAGGCCGTTCCATCACAATTTCCGGCGCAGGTAACAGGGTTCGTATTGATATTGTCCACTGTCGGCCCTCCAAGGTCGCTGATGGCTACGTCAAAGGTTTTCTGGCATCCCGAGCTGTCCGTGACCTCAACGGAATGGACCCCGGCACAAAGGCCTGAGGCACTGTCCGTATTGCTTCCGGTGCTCCATTGATAGCCGTAAGGAGCCGTGCCCCCGGTCACATTGACATTAGCTTCTCCATTGCAATTCCCGCAGGTTGTGCTCGTGGTATCGAAGCTGCTCACCAATGGAGCCGGAGCTGGGATCGTATCCTCATAAAAGCGGGTACAGCCATTGGAATCGGTGACCTCAACGGTGTAAATGCCGGCTTCTTCTCCAACAAGGTCCTGAGCCATCGAGCCGCTTGGGTTCCAGAGGTAACTGTAAGGGCTGGTCCCACCGCTCACCGAGACATATATCGCCCCATCCTGGCCATTTGCACAAGTGACCGGATCGATACTATCGGTCGTGACGTTGGGCGCGTTCACATCACTGATGGTAAAGCCGAAGTTTTCAGTGCATCCTTCATCGTCCGTGACCTCTAGCGAGTAAGAACCTGCCGGGAGTCCACTTATAGTCGCCCCTGTCCCAATAGGGTTCATGGCATTGTCGTACCACTGATAGTTATAGGGGGATGTTCCTCCACTAGTGCCGTTCGCAGTAGCAGATCCATTGCTGACCCCGCAATCAGCGTTATTGATGCTCAAGTTGGTGTTGATGGGGGCCGGATCGATGAGGAAGGTATCCCGAGTGACCGTACATCCGTTCGTGTCCTTCACCTCAATGCTGTAGCCACCACTACATAGATTGTTCTTGTAGGTCGTGTCCGAATTGGGGACCGGGTTCCCTCCCCCATCATACCACTGATAACTGTAGTCCGATGGGGTTCCGTTCCCACCACTGGCCGTTACGGATATCATCCCGTCACAATTTCCGTTACAGGTCGGGTGGTCGATGCTGTCGATGTCGAGGGTAAGGGGGCTGGGTTCGTCTATCACAGCAGTATCCGAAGCATCACACCCGTTATCGTCCACAATGCTGACCGAGTAGCTTCCCGGACACAGGTTGTTAATACTGCTGTCAGTGGCCCCAGGGATCGCAACGCCAGAACTGTTATACCATTGGTAACTAAAGTTTCCGACACCTCCACTTGGGGCCACCGTAGCCGAACCGTTGCAATCTCCATTGCATAGCAGGTCCTGATGGGTCATGTTGGGTTGAATGGGGGCGGGTTCCTGGATGATCACATCGATGATGGTGTCACATCCGTTGGAATCTGTGATCTGGACCGAATAGGGCCCCGCGCAGAGGCTGTCGACGGTCGAGTCGGTCTCTCCGCTCATGGCCACACCATTATCGAACCATTGATAACTGTAGGGAGCGGTCCCTCCGCTCGGGGTCACGGCTGCCATCCCATTGCATTCTCCACTGCACTTAATGTTGCTGGAATCCAGGTCAGCGGTCACCGGTGCGGGGTTATCGAGCGTATAGCTGTAAGCGGTGTCACATCCTTTCGCGTCGGTGATCTCCACTTCATAAGTTCCAGCGCAAAGGCTGCTCACCGAATTCCCATTCCCGATCACGGTTCCTGTGCTGTCTTTCCAGGTATACGTGTAGGGAGAAGAACCGCCGGAAGGGAAGACACTAATGGACCCATCGCAATTCCCATTACAGGAGACCTCGCTGATGTTCTCATTGGCCTCGATGGGATCGGGGCCGTCCACGTTTACGGTTTTGACGGTCACACACCCGTTGCCGTTCGTTACTTCCGCATAATAACTGCCCTGGCATAGCCCTGTTGCCGTATCTCCGCTTTGCCCGATGGAATTCCCGGTTGAAGCATCGTACCAATCGACAGTACATGGGGGAGTTGAACAGCTGTAGTTCACGATGGCTTCCCCATCGCAAGCCTGATAGCAACTTTCATCCAAGCTGTCGGTGCTCACGTTCTCAGCCCCTTGGTCGCTAATGGACACCGAGAAGGTTTCCGTACATCCGTTCGCATCAGTAACGTCAACGCTATAAATCCCAGCACAAAGACCCGTGGCCGTTTGTGTCGTTTGGTTCCCGGCGTTGGCGTCCCATTGATAGGAATAGGGCGAAGTACCTCCGGTGGGGTTAACGCTGGCGGACCCGTTGCAATCTCCACAGGTGCTGTTGTTCGTGCTGGTGCTAGCTGAAAGACTGTCCGGCTGATCGATCGTGGTTGGTATCGTATCCGTACAACCCAAGGAGTCGGAGACCATAGCATAATAAGTGCCGGCGCAGGCATTATTAAGCGAGTCCGATGTTTCTCCTGCGATCGGACTCTGCGTGGAGTCGAGCCACTGGTAGGAATAGGGAGTTCCGTTGCCGCCGGAGACGCTCACTGCGGCACTTCCATCGCAATCCCCATTGCAACTCACATCGCTACTGCTAATGCTGAGGTTAAGGGAAGAGGGTTCCGTGATGGTATCGGTCAGACTCGTCATGCAGCCATTTCCGTCGGTTATTTCGACCGTATAAACCCCTTCACAATCCACCAGCGTCGCGCTCGTATCCCCGCTCATCAGGTTCCCGTTCTCATCGTACCATTGATAGCTATAAGGGATCACCCCGCCCGAAACGGAGACTTGGATCTCCCCATCGCAGCTCCCGTTACAGGTGGCTGGGGTCATCGAGCTATTAGCGGTCAACGGAGCGGGCTCATCGATGGTGACGCTGTCGATGTCCTTACAGCCGTTCAGGTCGGTGACTTCAACCGCATATGTTCCCGGAGCCAGGTTGACGACCGTGTCGTTCCCGCTCCCGATGACGGTTCCATTGCTGTCCCTCCATTCATGGGCATAAGGGGCTGTTCCTCCGTTCGGGTCCGAATAAGCGATCCCATCGTCCACCCCGTTGCAAGTGATATGTTGGACGACCCCGGCATTTGCTGAAAGGGGGGAAGGTTCGGTGACCGAGATACAGGAGGATGTTACTTGACAGCCATTCACATCGGTCACGACCGCGTAGTAGGAGCCGGCTGAAAGTGCGCTCGCTTGTTGGGTACTCTGTCCGATCGGGTTTCCGGTCGCGCAATCGTACCATTCGTAGGAATAACCCGGCGATCCTCCATCCGGATAAACCGTGGCCGAACCATCGCTCAACCCATTGCAGCTAACGCTCGTGCTGTCCTTGTCATCGATGTAGAGCACGGGAGGCTCATCGATGGTGAAGCTGAGGCTCGTGTCACAGCCATTGTCATCGGTTATGGTCACGGTGTGGGTGCCTGCGCAAAGGCCTCCTGTTGCGGAATCGTTAGGGGTGGTCCCGCTCGACCAGCTGTAGGAATAAGGGGGTGTCCCTCCGCTCGGGCTTACCGAGCCTTCCCCATCACAAGTTCCTCCACAGGAAGCGTTAACGGTGCTCAGGTTCGGAACGATCGCTCCGGGCGAATTGATCTCCACGGGATCGAGGGTGATGCAACCGGACCCGTTGGTCACTTCCGCATAGTAGAGACCGGTGCAAAGTCCGCTCGCGTTGGTTCCGGTCTGCCCGATCGGGGAACCTGTACTGTCCAACCACTCGATCGAACAGCTGGGGTCGGAACAACCTCCCACGATGGTCACGCTCGCTGTTCCATCACAAGAACTGTCGCAACTGGTGAGCGTGCTGTCGGTGCTCGTGTTCTCCCCGCCGATATTGGAGATGGATACGGAGAATTGCTGGGTACAGCCATCCGCATCCGTTACATCGACCGTATAAACATCGGGACAGAGGTCGTAGATGCTGTCAGTGCCAGCTCCTCCCCCCGGTGCTGGTGACCAACTATAAGAGATAGGGTTACTGGCATTGGAGACATCGATCTCAGCTTCTCCATTGCAAGAACCACAAGTCGCATCCTGCTTATCGAAACTGGCGGTTATGGCCGCTGGATCGGTAAGGGTGAACGTCGTGTCCTTTTCACATCCGTTCCCATCCGTGATGGTGAGGGCGTAATCCCCTTCGCAAAGCCCCGTTGGGTCCTGAGCGGTGCTAACGGTGTCCCCCGTGACCGCATCGGTCCAGACGTAACCGTAGCTTCCCGTCCCGCCGCTCACACTGATCCCGATACTGCCATCACAGTTGCCTGCACATGTGGGATGGTCCACCGTATCCACCGTAAGCGATATAGGAGCCGGCTCCCCGATAGTGACCGTTCCAGAGGTGTCACACCCGTTCGCGTCCGTGATGGTCACGGTATAAGTTCCGGCACAAAGGTCCACTGCTGTGGATCCGGTCTGACCGAGGGGATCGTTCCATTGAATGGAATAAGGCGAAGTTCCTCCGCTAATGCTCGTGACCGTGGCCTCTCCATCACATTCGCCAGCACAGGAGGCATCTGTGGTCGTTGTGTCAAAATCCAGAGGGGCGGGTTCGGTGATCGTGACATCCGCTGAATCGATACAACCTTCAGCGTCCGTCACAGTGACCGTGTAGGTGCCTGGTGGAAGGTTATCGGCCGTAGCTCCGGTCTGATTGGCCGGGTCGTCCCATTGATAACTATAAGGACTTGTCCCGCCACTAACAGATGCCGTGGCACTTCCGTCGTCCGAGCCGTTGCAGCTCAGATCGCTCTTGCTTCCGATGCTGACCAAGAGAGCTGCGGGTTCCCCGATCGTGAACGCGACCGAATCCTTGCAACCATTGGTGTCCGTGACCGTTACGGAATAAGAGCCCGCGCAGAGGTTGTCCAGGGTATCGTCCGTTGCCCCTGGGATCGGGTTTCCTCCACTATCGTACCACTGCACATCGTAGCCCGGGTTGCCCCCGCTCGGGTTCACCCAGGCCATCCCGTCGCATGTTCCGTTACAGGAGGCGTCCTCAAGGCTTAATCCCGCATCCACGGGAGCGGGTTCGGTGACGGTTACGCTCGTATCCTCGGAACATCCGAGGGTATCGGTGACCGTTACCGAATAAGTGCCTACGGATAGGCTGTCAGCGATGGAATCGGTCTGTCCCCCCGTGCTGGGATCCCACTGATAGGAATAAGGGGTGGTGCCTCCTGAAGGAGTGACCACAGCTACACCGTCACTTCCTCCATTGCAAGATACGGGAGTGCTGTCCGTTCCCAGGGTCAACTTTTGGGCATCATCGACGATCACAATGATGGGTGCGGAACTACAACCGATGCTATCGGTGATGGTAACGGCGAAGGTGTCAGCACATAGCCCGGATATGGAATCGGTCGCTCCGATGGTATCGCCGGTCCCTGTATTGATCCATGTGTAACTATAGGGAGTTGTTCCCCCGGAGGGGGTTACCCATGCGGATCCATCGCAATATCCGAAACAACTTGCATCCTGATGGTCCGTATTGCCGGTGATCAGCACGTCCTCGTTGATCGTTATGGTGTCAGAGGTTAATACGCATCCATTATCGTCCGTCACCTCTACGTAGTAATTTCCCGAACAGAGGCTATCCGGATCCTCCATCGTGATCCCGGTCGAGTTCCCTGTGGTGGCGTTGATCCAATCGTAACTATAAGGAGTGCTCCCCCCCGTGACCGTGATCCAAGCGGACCCATCACAAACCGATCCACAACTAGCATCATGGGTGGAGTCCACCGTTATGTTCATCACTTGGGGAGCATCCAGGGTAAAGCTTTGGCTCTCCGTACAACCGTTGGCATCGGTCACTTCCACCGAATAATTGCCTTCGCAGTATCCGCTCACGCTGGTAGTGGTATCCCCCGGGATGGGATTTCCGCCTCCGTCGTACCATTGGATATCATAGGGATTCGTTCCGCCTGAGATGGAAATGTTGGCGGATCCATCACAAGCTCCCGCGCATGTAGGGTCCGTGGTGTTCAGCGAAAGGCTGAGCGGCCCGGGCTCGTTGATGTTGAACGAAATAGTGGTGTCACAACCGTTGGCGTCCGAGACGGTCACCGTGTAACTGCCGGGACAGAGGTTGTCTTCGGTACTATCCGTGGAGCCTGAGGACCAGTTGTAGGAGTAAGGAGCGGTCCCCCCCGTTACCGAGATCTCGGCGGAACCATCGCAATCGCCGTTACAGGTAACATCGGATTTGGTCAGAGTTGCTTCCAGGGAGTCGGGTTGGTCGATGGTCACGGTCTCAGGACCGATGGTACAGCCGTTGTTGTCCACCACGTTGACCGAATAATCCCCGGGGCAAAGCCCGGTCACTGAGTCGCTGGTCCCGACGGTGTTGCCCGACGCATCGGTCCAATCATAGGAATAAGGACTGGTCCCCCCGCTCACATCAGCGGAAACGATGCCATCGCAGCTACCATAGCAGGAAATATCGGTCCCGCTGGTGTTGAGAGAAAGCGCTGGCGGTTGCGTGATGGTCACTGTATTGCTTGTATGGGTACACCCGTTGTCATCCGTTACCTCTACATAATAATCACCGGGACAAAGACTACTTATGGAAGGTCCATTCCCTAAGGGGAAACCCGAGCTGTTGTACCATTGATAAGAGTAGGGAGAAGTACCTCCGCTCACACTCGCCGTGATCGACCCATCGCAATCCCCGTTACAGGTTACATGGGTCACGTTCAAGTTGCTCGTGATCGGATCAGGTTCTTCGATCACCACGTTGCTGTTAGCTTCACCACAACCGTTGGTGTCTTTGACCTCCACTCCGTAGTTGTCGGCACAGAGCCCGGTTATGACCGAATCCGTCTCACCGGGGATGGGATTCCCGCTGGGATCGAGCCATTGGATATCGTAAGGAGCTGTTCCTCCTGAAATGGATACGGTGGCGGACCCATCGCAATCCCCGTTACAGGAAACGCTATCGGTGCTGACACTTATGCTGAGGTCGGGAGGATCGTCGACGGTAAAGTTGACCGTCGTGTCGCAACCGTTGGCATCGGTGATGGTCACCCAATAACTTCCGGAACAAAGGTTGCTAATGGAATCAGTAGTGGCACCGGTCGACCATAGATAGCTATAGCCGGGCGTCCCTCCGCTCGGGTCAACGGCTGCTGTTCCATCACATGTTCCGTTACAAGACGCATCTTCTACGCTCAGGTCCGGTTGGATGGCAGGAGGTTGATTCACATCGACGTTCTGAGGGCCGATGGAACAACCGTTATCATCCGTGATCGAAACGTTGTAAGTCCCTGGACAAAGCCCGCTCA